>JBEKHQ010000602.1:0-4412 GCA_050012195.1 Bryobacteraceae bacterium
CAAGGGCGAGATCGTCGTGCTGACCAAGGAAGAGGGCGGGCGGCACACGCCGTTCTTCAAGGGCTACCGGCCGCAGTTTTACTTTCGGACCACGGACGTGACGGGTGTGGCGGAACTGCCGGAAGGCACCGAGATGGTGATGCCGGGCGACAACGTGGGATTGGTGATCGATCTGATTACGCCGGTGGCCATGGACAAGGGTTTGCGGTTCGCCATCCGCGAGGGCGGCCGGACGGTGGGCGCGGGTACCGTGACCGAGATTTTGGAATAGGAATTCATGAGTCTACGAGAACGCATTCGCATACGCCTCAAGGCGTACGATCATCGCATTCTGGATCAATCGACGACCGAGATCGTCGACACGGCCAAGAGGACGGGAGCGCAAGTGGCCGGGCCTATTCCGCTGCCCACTATCAAGAATCGCTACACGGTGCTGCGGTCGCCGCATGTGGATAAGAAGTCGCGCGAGCAGTTCGAGATTCGAACCCATAAGCGCCTGCTCGACATCCTCGAACCTACGCAGGACACCGTGGATGCGTTAATGAAACTCGATTTGCCGGCGGGCGTGGACGTGGAGATCAAGGCGTTTGGAAAGGGAAAGTGAGAATCTCGGATTCCAAATCCCCGATCTCGCAGAGGTGGTCATGACCCCAGGAATCTTAGGAAAGAAGATCGGCATGAGTCAGGTTTTCCGGCCGGACGGACAAGTAGTGCCCGTCACGCTGCTAAAGGCCGGGCCCTGCGTGGTGGTGCAGCGCAAGACGCCGACCACGGACGGTTACGACGCGGTTCAGCTCGGCTTGGTCGAGTTCGCGAAGGCGTCGCGCACCACCAAACCAGCGGCCGGGCACTTGAAGAAAGCGAACGCCGACGGCGTGAAATTCCTGCGCGAACTGCGCATGCGGCCGGGCGACGACGATCTGAAGCAGGGCGATCGCGTGCTGGTGGATCAGTTCAAGCCGCAGGACAAAGTGGATGTGATCGGCACCAGCAAGGGGCGCGGGTTCACGGGGATCATCAAGCGGCATCATTTTCGCGGCGGCCCCGAATCGCATGGCTCCATGTTTCACCGCGCTCCCGGATCGATCGGAGCTTCCAGCTTTCCTTCGCGCGTGTTCCCAGGCACTCGCATGGCCGGGCATACGGGCACGCAGCAGGTCACGGTGCGGAATCTGGAAATCGTGGATGTGGTGGCCGAGGACAACGTGCTTGTCGTCAAGGGCGCGGTTCCGGGTCCGAACGGCGGCTACGTGCTGGTGAAAAGAGCCAAGAGGCACTCCCAAGCGGCCCGCCGCAGCGGAACCGCCAAGACCAAAACGCGGCACGAAGTATCGGGCTCCGGCAAAAAGTTGTGGCGGCAAAAGGGTACCGGACGAGCCCGCATGGGATCCATCCGGTCGCCGCTGTGGCGGCATGGCGGCACCGTCCATGGTCCCCAGCCGAAGGATTACAGCTACAAACTGCCGCGCAAAATGCTGTTGGGAGCGCTGCGGTCGGCTTTGTCCGCCAAGCTGAGAGACGGCGAGCTGCGGGTGGTGCAAGCGTTCGCCCTCCAGGATCACAAGACTAAGGCCATGCGGTCCGCTCTGAATGTCTTGGGCGCGCCCAAGACCGTGCTGCTGGTGGATAACGAAGAGAATCGAAACCTGGCGCTCAGCGCGCGGAATCTGGCGGGCGTGACGCTGGTGTCCACCAAGGAAGTCAGCGTGTACAATTTGCTCGGGCACGCGGGCGTGCTGCTTTCGGAAAGCGCCGCCAGGAAGCTGTCGGAGGCGCTCGCGAAATGACTATCTACGACGTAATCAAGCGGCCGATCGTCACCGAAAAAGGCGTGGCCAAGAAGGATGCCGAGCGTACGCTTTGCTTCCAAGTGGCTCCCGACGCCAACAAAGTGATGGTGAAGGCCGCGGTGGAGCAATTGTTCAAGGTGAAAGTGGCCGGCGTTCGAACCGCGAATCAGGTCGGCAAACTGCGGCGGCGCGGGCGATTTACCGGTTACCGTTCGGATTGGAAGAAGGCCTACGTAACGCTGAAGGCCGGCGAGAAGATGCCCGAATACGCGGAGATCTGATAGGGGAGACCAACCAGCATGCCGATGAAAAAGTACAATCCGACCACGCCGTCGCGCCGGTTTATGAGCGTGGTTTCCCGCGAGGAGGTCACTAAGGACCACCCCGAGAAATCGCTGGTGGAAGGGAAAACCCGGTCGGGCGGCCGCAATAGCCTGGGACAAATCTCCTCGAGATTCCGCGGCGGCGGCGCTAAAAAAGCGTATCGAGTTATCGATTTCAAGCGCGATAAACCGGGCGTCCCGGCTAAGGTCGCGGCCGTAGAATACGATCCCAACCGCTCGGCTCGGATCGCGTTGCTCAATTATGCCGACGGCGAGAAGCGCTACATCATTTGCCCGGTTGGATTGAGCGTCGGACGAACGGTGAGCTCCGGTCCGGCGGCGGACATTCTGGTGGGCAACGCGCTTCCGCTCCTGAACATTCCGGCGGGCACCGTGGTCCACAACATCGAATTGCGGCCGGGCAAGGGCGCTCAGATGGCGCGTTCGGCGGGCGCGCAGGCGCAATTGGTTTCGCGCGAAGGCGGGATCGCGCTTTTGAAATTGCCCTCGGGAGAAATTCGCAGGGTGCAGGTGGAATGCATGGCGACCATCGGACAGGTGGGCAACGTCGAGCACGAGAATGAATCGCACGGCAAGGCCGGCAAGAGCCGCTGGCTCGGTAAAAAGCCGCACAATCGCGGCGTTTCGATGAACCCGGTGGATCATCCGCACGGCGGCGGCGAGGGAAAGACCTCGGGCGGCCGGCATCCGGTGACCCCGTGGGGTCAGCCCACGCGCGGATTCAAAACCCGCAACAACAAGCGCACGGACAAATGGATCGTGAGCCGAAAGGCGAAGAAGTAAGGTCGATAGATGAGCAGATCACTCAAGAAAGGCCCGTTCACCGACGACCACCTGGCGAAAAAAGTGGCCGACCTGAACGCGAAGAGCGAAAAGAAAGTGGTGCGCACCTGGTCGCGCCGATCGACGATTCTTCCGGAATTCGTGGGACACACGCTGGCGGTTCACAACGGCAAGAAATTCATTCCGGTGTACATCACCGAGAACATGGTGGGGCACAAGCTCGGCGAGTTTTCGCCCACGCGCCAGTTCCGCGGGCATTCGGTGAAGGCCGCCGCGGCTCCGGCCGGAGCGACGGAGAAGACGGCGAAGCCGGCGTAGGGATGGTATAGACATGCTAGTCAAAGCAGAAGCCAGATACGTTCGAACGTCGCCGCAGAAGGCGCGACTGGTGGTGGACTTGATCCGCGGCCGGTCGGCCAACGATGCGCGCATCATCCTGCGCCAAACCAATAAACGCATGGCGCCGGTGGTGCTCAAGGTTTTGGATTCCGCCATCGCCAACGCGGAGAATCGGTCCAACGACGTCGACGTCGATCAGTTGATCGTGAGCGAAGCCTACGTCAACGAAGGGCCGCGCATGAAGCGCATCCGGCCGGCGCCCATGGGCCGCGCCTACAGGTATCAGCGCCGCATGGCGCACATCGTCGTCAAGGTGAGCGAGAAGAAGATCGAGGAGAACGCATAGGTGGGACAGAAAGTACATCCGTACGGATTCAGGCTGGGAGTAACCAAGACCTGGCGTTCGCGCTGGTTCGCCAAGGCCGACTACGCCAAACTTCTGCGCGAGGATCTGGATCTGAAGGATTCCCTGCGCGACCGTTTGAAGGCGGCGGGCGTCAGCTCGGTGGAAGTGGACCGCCCCGGCAACAAGCTGCGCGTCACCATCCGCACCTCCCGCCCCGGCATCATTATCGGGCGCAAGGGCGCCGAAATCGAAAAGCTGAAGGGCGACCTCGCAAAGAAAACCAAGCGCGAAGTCTTCATCGACATTCAGGAAGTGCACAAGCCCGAATTGGACGCGCAATTGGTGGCCGAATCGATCGCGCTCCAGCTGGAAAAGCGCGTTGCGTTTCGCCGAGCCATGCGGAAGGCCGTGGATTCGGCGCTCCGATTCGGTTGCAAGGGCATCAAGGTGCGCGTCTCCGGCCGGCTGAACGGCGCGGAAATCGCGCGCAGCGAGTGGTACCTGCAAGGCCAACTTCCGCTCCACACCTTGCGCGCGGACGTGGACTACGGCTTCGCCCAGGCTTACACCACGTACGGCGTGATCGGCGTCAAGTGCTGGACCTATAAAGGCGAAATTTTGGAGGGCGGTCCGCGGCGCGATTCATTGCGCAACGATCCGGAACCCAGGCGTCCTCCGCTGCGTGATCGCGATCGCCGGGAAAGGCGTCCGCCCATGCAGGGCCCCATTACGCAGGCCGAACCGCCCGCGCAGGCGCCGCATACTTTCACGGGCGACATGCCGGCTACCGGTCGTAACGCGCCCATCCTT
>JBEKHQ010000603.1:0-3253 GCA_050012195.1 Bryobacteraceae bacterium
TGCCAACATGGCCGTGCCCTGGGTCATTTTCGTGGGAACTTTTAGAGGGCCGCCTTCGATGGTCGCGGTGGTGGTCTGTTTGAGCAAGAGATGGGTCTTCTTGTCGATCCACATCTTCGTCGAGCCGTTCGACATGGTGTAGAGGTCGGGCATCTTGATCCTGTCGAGCGCGGCTTCCACAACGTAGCAATCGAATTTCTCTCCTCCTACGTCGACGGTTTCTTGGCCGGTGATCTTCGCGGACAAGTAGGGATCCCTGGTCTTGAGATCCTCCAACATCTCTCCGATGCCGGGGTTCACGGACTTGATGAGCGCGTCGGGGCTGCTCACGGCGGGAGTTTTGGTGTACTGCTTGAACGGCGACCCCACGTACATCCAGGTATTTTCACCATCCGAAACGATGACCGTGCTTCCTAACTGGCCGTTCGATTCGATGCGCAGCCTCCCGGGATTCGAAACTGCAAGCTTGACCGGCAATTCGAGATGACTCTCGATGCCGCCCTTGATCTCGATGACGACCTGTTGATCGAGCTCGTAGGACTTGAAGCCGCGCAGAGCGTCGGCGGATTCCTTCAGCAACGATCTCGCGTCGGGAAGCGGCTGCTGCGCGTAAGCGACGGAGAGTAGCAGAAGCGCTGGAACTATTCGACGAATAAAAGCTCCTGTTTCATTTTCAATTATCCTATGGATGCTCAAGACTCGCTCGATAGCTGGCCGCGCGCGGCCGCCTGGGCGAGCTCGTCGCAGCGATTGTTATCGGCGTGCGAGGCATGGGCCTTGGTCCAAACCCAGTCGGCGTGATGCTGCGCCGCAAGTTCGTCAAGTGCGTGCCAAAGATCCTGATTGACCACCGGCTTTTTTCCGCTGGTGCGCCAGCCATTCGCTTTCCATCGATAAATCCACTCGGTGATGCCGTGCTTGACGTAATTGGAATCGGTGACGATCTCCACTTGGCACGGTTCCTTGAGCGCGCTCAGCCCTTCCACCGCCGCCTGGAGTTCCATGCGGTTGTTGGTGGTCTCCGGTTCCGAGCCGTAGATCTCGCGTTTCTTGTCGCCGAAGCGCAGAATACATGCCCATCCGCCGGGACCTGGATTGCCGATACACGACCCGTCCGTGATGATCTGAACTTTTTTCATCGAGCGATCAGGCGGGAACCGCTTCCAGCTCTCTTTGAAAGAAAGCATCCACCTGATCCAGGATTTGCGATGCCTGAGTGGCCCGGTAGATCTCGGCGCGGAGCTTCGATCCATTGCGAACTCCGTGCGTGAAGTAGGTGGCGAACTGTTTCATCTTGCCGGCCGCATCCGGCGCGTCGCGCTCGCACAACATCAAATAGTAGCTGCGCATGATCTGGTAGCGCTGGCCTTCGTCGGGCTGTTCATAAGTCCCCGTAGCGAGATATTGCCGGATCTGGCGGAAGATCCAGGGATTGGACGAGGCCGCGCGGCCGATCATCACCGCGTCGCAGCCGGTTTCCTCGACCATGCGAACCGCATCCTCGGGCGTGAGGATGTCGCCGTTGCCGATCACCGGAATGCTCTTCACGGCGGCCTTCAGCTCCGCGATGCGGGTCCAGTCCGCCTTGCCGCTATAGCCCTGCTCGCGCGTGCGAGGGTGCAAGGCGACGGCCTGCAGTCCGCAGTCCTCGGCGAGCCTGGCCATTTCCACCGCCACCAATTCCCGATCATTCCAGCCCGCGCGGCACTTCATGGTCAACGGAATCGAAATGGCGGCGCGCACTTTTCGAAGAATCTCCTCCACCAGCGGCAGGTCGCGCAGCAATCCCGAGCCGCCGTTGCACTTGACGACTTTATTCACCGGGCATCCGAAATTGATGTCCACGATGTCGAAGCCGAAGTCTTCGCAAGCCTTGGCTGCGTCGGCCATCACTTGCGGATCGGAGCCGAACAATTGCGCCGAAATAGGGTGTTCCTCTGACTCGAAGTACAGGTAACGGAACGTGCGGGTCGGTTTCTTGGCTTTGGCCGCGTGGACGACGCCGTGCGAGCTGGTGAATTCAGTCATAATCAGCCCGCATCCGCCCTGGTTCCGAATGAGCCGCCGGAAGACGGTATCCGTAACCCCAGCCATCGGCGCCAGCACGGTAGCCGGAGTGACGCTGACCGGACCGATTCGTAACTCGTCTGGAAACGACATCCTTGACTCATTTTAACGGTTGAGCCGCGAAACGTAAACGTCGCGCGCCGCGTTGTAGAATTTGAGGGCATTTAGCGTGAATTGGAAGCTTGTATCGGCCTTCGCGGGCGGGGCATTGATTGCTTCCGGGATTGTTTATCTGGCGGTGAAGCCGGGACCAGTGAAGCTAGAGCCCGTGACGAAGCCGGCGGTGGCGTCGGTCAACTTGCCGGCGGCCGCGCCTGTACGAGCGCCCGCCCCGATCGCGGCCGAGGCTCGTCGAGAGGCACCCGCGCCTGTCGTTCGTCGGCCTGTGCCGGCGCTACACCCCCGCGTCCACGAGAAGCCTTCCCCGATGCCGCCGCCGGTGCAGCGCGAAAAGCTCGCAGTTGTGGCGCGCATTCTATCGGTACCACCGCCGCTGGAGTCTCCCGCGCCTTTTCCCAACTTGGCTCCAGCGCCGCAGCCTCCAACACCAGTGGATCCCGCGCCCGCCGCCGCGAGGGCGCCTACACCCCCGCAGGTGTTGCAACCGGAGAATACCGTCCCCACTCCGCCGGCACCCGAAGTCAGGACGCCCCATACAGTGATCCTTACCGCGGGCACGACGCTCGCAGTTCGCATCGGAGAAACGATTTCGTCGGCGCGGAGCCGCGTAGGAGATAGCTTTTTGGCGACGCTGGAGCACCCGCTGGTGATCGACGGGTTCATCATCGCCGAACGAGGCGCGCGGTTGGAAGGACGAGTCCTGGAAACAACGCAGGCCGGACGGGCGACCGGATCGCCGCACTTGACGATTGAACTGATCAAGCTCGCCACCGCGGACCGGCAGCAAATTCGCATCCGCACCGTCCCGTATCAGAAGGACGCGGCGAGTTCCACCGGTAGCGACGTCGCGAAAGTGGGCGCCGGGACTGTTTTCGGAGCGGCAATCGGAGCCATCGCGGGAGGGGGCAAGGGCGCTGCCATCGGCGCCGGCGCGGGCGCGGCAGCCGGTGGTGGCGCGGTTCTGCTCACGCGCGGCAAAGCGGTGGATATCCCGGTGGAAGCGCGATTGAGTTTTCGCGTTCAGGAGCCGGTGACCATCACGGAAAAGCTGGATTAGGCGTACAAT
>JBEKHQ010000604.1:0-3247 GCA_050012195.1 Bryobacteraceae bacterium
TGCCATGCTGCAAATCTCCCTCCCACGTTCTTCAGAATAGCTTGAGCCGACTGTCGCGCGGAGGTGAGGTTGAACACTATCTGCGCGCCGCATTGTCGGTGTGGCCAATAACCCGAGGTCCGTTTCCCCAATCCCGAGATTGAGCCAGAGACACTACCCCGCCGCCAGCCCCTCTTCTTATGATGAGAAGATGCCAAACTGGAGCCGGCTGCTCAGCACTGAACGTTTCGAGCCGATGCTGTACAACCTGGTTCGGATCGTGCTCATCGTTGTCTTCGCTTACATTTGCACGATCATTGTCGGACGGCTGTTGCGCACGTTGCGCAGGTACACGGTCCGGGTGATGCAGCACTCCGGCGGGGGCGCCGAGTACGAACTCGAGAAGCGCGCCGACACCATCGGCAATTTAGCCAGAAAGACGTTGTTCATTATCATCTGGATCATCGCCTGGCTGATGATCCTCAAGGAAATGAATTTCGACGTGCGGCCGCTGCTGGCGGGCGCGGGCGTGGCCGGAGTAGCCATCGGATTCGGCGCGCAAAACATCGTGAAGGATGTCTTGGGCGGTTTCTTCATCATGATGGAGAATCAAGTCCGGGTGAACGACGTCGCCGTCATCAACGGCAAGGGCGGCCTGGTGGAGGAGATCAATCTGCGAACCACGGTGCTGCGCGGCGAGGACGGCGCAGTCCACATTTTTCCCAACGGCGGCATCCAGAGCCTTTCCAACCTCACTCGCGAATATTCTTACTACGTCTTCAGCCTGTCGATGGATTATAAAGAGGACACCGATCGCGTTGCCGGCATCCTGGTCAAGATCGGCGGCGAGCTGCAGGGCGAGGAGCCTTACAAATCGGCGATCCTCGCGCCCGTCGAGATCATGGGCGTCGATCAGCTCGCCAATTCGGGCGTGGTGGTTAAAGCGCGTTTCAAGACCGTTCCATTGCGGCAATGGCTGGTGGGGCGCGAGATGAACCGGCGAATCAAGCAGCACTTCGATGCCGCCCAAATCGAAATCGCATCGTCGTCGCAACCGATCTATCTGCAAGTATCGCCGGAATTGCGAGGCGAGCTGAAGGAAGTAGTGCGAGAAGTGATGAAGGAGAATTCGGCCGGCTAGCCGGATATCGTCTAACCGGAAATCCAGGTGGGCCGAATCCAGCCGAGCGAAACGCCCGTCATCAATACGCCGAGCGCCATCACGATGGCGGCCGAAGCGACGGGCATCCAGCGGAAGATCGGATGGCCAGTTGCTTTGGCGCGTTCCGGCAACAAGTGCCTGGCGTAAATCACCAGGATTCCGATCCCCATCAGCACGATCGCGAGTCCCACGCTGAAAGCGACCAGCAACACCAGGCCCAAGCCCACTCGCCGAAGCGCGACCGCCGCCAGCAATAACACCAGCGCGGATTCGCAGGGCACCAGGCCGCCGCTCGCTCCGAGCGCCGCCAGTCCCGACCAGGAAACTTGATCCGGAACGTGCGTGTGCCCGCCGGGGCCGTGCGAGTGTTCGTGATGGTGATGAGGATGTTCGTGAGGGTGATCGTGGGTGTGAGAGTGCGGGCCGTGCGAATGTGTATGCGACGGCCGGCGAGCGCGCTTCCACAGCATCCACGCGCCGACGGCGACGATCGAGATTCCGGAAACCGCGCCCAGGACGCGCGTCACGGTCTCCGGCACGACATATTGAAACAGGAACAGCGTGGCCATGCCCAGCAGGAAGACGCTGACCGTGTGCGTAAAGGTGACCATCGCGCCAAGGAACGCGGCATGCTTCAACGTGCCGCGCGATCCGACCAGGTAAGCCGCCACGATGGTCTTACCGTGGCCGGGAGTGAGCGCGTGCGCCGCGCCCAGGGCAAACGCGACGCCGATGGAGGCGACGATCATCCAGGGTGTCAGCGACTGCTGGTGCAGGAGCCGCAGCAAGGAATCGTTCTGCGCCAGAATCGCGAGCATATCCATCTGGAATTCTACCGCTATAGTATGGTGCTCGGAGTTTTCTTAAAATCTGGAATATGAGCCCTCAAACCAAGGCCCCCGTGAATGTCAAGCAAGCCGTACCGTTTTTCGGTGTATCGAACATGGAGACATCGCTTCGCTTTTACGTCGATGGCCTCGGCTTCGAGATGACCAGGAAATGGATCGACCAGGGGAAGCTGCGATGGTGCTGGCTCGAGCTGGGGAGCGCCGCGCTGATGCTGCAGGAGGTTCGACAAGAGCCTGCGAGGGGCAAGGTAGACGAGGGCGTCTCGATCTGGTTCCAATGCGAAGACGCGCTGGCGATCTATCGCGAGATGTCTTCGCGTGGGATTCAAGCCGCGAGACCGTTCGTCGGAAACGGCATGTGGGACGTCTCACTGACGGACCCGGACGGATATAAGATCCACTTCGAGAGTCCAACGGACGTGCCGGAGGAAACCGAGTTGTCGGAGTGACGCGTCGGCTGCGGTCCGGGGGGGACCGCCCCACGCTACAATGCGTCAAAGTATGACCTGTTTACGCAGCTGTTCGCTAGCCCTGATTCTCGCCTCTCTGGCTGTCGCAGCCGATCGCCGACCCATCGCCGACACCGACCTCTATTCGTTTCAATGGATCGCCAGTCCACGGATCTCGCCCGATGGATCGCGCGTCGTCTTCACGCATGTCACCGTCAACAAGAAACACGACGGTTACGAGACCGCTTTGTGGATAGTTTCAACGACAGCAGGAGCGGCTCGGCAGTTGACCGGCGGGCCGCGCGATTCGGCGCCGCAATGGTCGCCCGACGGTAAACTGCTGGCGTTCGTCCGCGCGGTGGAAAAAGACGGAAAGCCGCAGCCCGCGCAGATTTATCTGCTCGCGATGGAGGGCGGCGAGGCGCGTGCGCTTACGGATCTACCAAAAGGCGCCGCTGGACCGGTGTGGTCGCCCGATGGCCGCGCCATCGCGTTTTCGTCCACCAACATCCCCGGCGATTTCGAGAAGAATTCCGACAAGAAGAAGGATGGCAACGATAGCGGCGACAAAAGCGATGTTCGCGTGATCACTCGCGCGGTCTATCGCTCCAACGGCGAGGGCTATCTGGAGCCCGATCGGCCCACGCACATCTGGACCGTCGAAGTACCCAAGACCCCCGGGGAAACGCCGACGCCCAAGCAGGTGACGTCGGGCGAATTCGCCGAGAGCAATATCGTATGGTCGCGCGACGGCGCGCAAATCTATTTCACGTCCCGGCGCGTTCTGGAGCCGTACTACGAGCTTCCTC
>JBEKHQ010000605.1:0-3241 GCA_050012195.1 Bryobacteraceae bacterium
GTATTTGGCATAGAGCTCGGGCAATTCGGTAACGCAATTGACCGATTGCCGATATTGGATTCCGTGTGGTCGCCGCAGCGTTGACAGACCGGCTGGCTCTATGAAATTGCCGAAAAAATCAAGATCGCGGTTTAGACCCTTGAGCACAGCCAACCGAACTGCCGTATTGCCGGACGTCTGAATCAGATCCTCAACAAATCGCCAGAAGAAGGAAGAATCCGGATCGAGGCGAAGCCGCTCCCGGGTCTTGCGATCAAGGCCGTCGATCTCTGCCATCGTCAGATCCCAGAGGCTCGCGGTGATGCTGTCCCTCTTGGCCGCAAGGACTGACGTCTCAATCCTCTTCAATACCGTGTGATTTCGAAACGAGAGCTTGTCCGAGGCTTGAAGATAGACGTTGCCGAAGAATGCGATGCCCCCGTTCGCCGGCCCGCTTGGTGGCGCGCTCCGGCCATAACGCTCATAGCAGGGATACGCCGGCTGTAGAAAAAAGCCGACACTTTCGGCCGGGATGACGCCCATCCGGTCCAACGTGGCGATGTGACCTCTATCCGGGGAATAGTGAACATACAGCGGATGATCCAGCGCTTCGCGAAAGCGGCGAATGCAATCGCCGATGGCCTGCTCGGGCGCCGACGGGGGAGTTCTCAGCAGGATATTCGAGAACTGCAAGGGGCCGTGGTCCCAAATCATCAATGTCGGAATCTCGAGCACGTCGCGGAAAACATTCTCCCCCCCCGGCGTGACACACAGCAGCGCGTAACCCGCATTGGCAAGCGAGATGGCGACATCGGCACGGAAGGACTCCAGCGCTTCAATCGCATCGTCGATCTGATTTCGATCCCGGGCCAGGAAGGGGTCCACCGGCAGGGAGAACACTTCCGCGCCCAGCTCAATCAGGTCCCGCTGCATATCGCGGGCAAATTCGTGGTCCACGCCGCCAAACCATCCCCCGGGCGGCAATGTCGCCGCGATTCGCAATCCAAGGAGCGGTCCAGCGCCGACGCGCATTTCTTGAGTCTAACAGCCGTCCGGATCCCTCGAAACGAGTGAACCTTAGCCGCCTGCGTTACTCTGAAAACGGATGCAGGCAGTTCGCCAATGGCTGAAGGAAGCCCGATCCGTGGCCGTGCTCACCGGCGCGGGTGTGTCGGCGGAGAGCGGTGTGCCTACTTTTCGCGGGGCAGGGGGACTTTGGAAACGGCATCGCGCCGAAAGCCTGGCCACGCCCGAAGCTTTCGCGCGCGATCCGAAGCTGGTTTGGGAGTGGTACGATTGGCGCCGCGGCACGCTGGCCGAAGTCCAGCCGAATCCGGGTCATTACGCCCTGGTCGAGCTCGAAAAACGCGCGCCGGCTTTCACATTAATCACGCAAAACGTGGACGGACTTCACGAACGGGCCGGCGCCCGGAACGTGCTGCGCGTGCACGGAAGCATCTGGAGCGTTCGCTGTCTCGCCTGTGGAATCGAGCGCGAGGACCGGCGCGCGGCGCTCCCAGAAATTCCGCCCCGCTGCCAGTGCGGCGGCATGCTCCGGCCCGGTGTCGTCTGGTTCGGCGAAGCGCTCCCGGCCGACGTCTGGGGCAAGGCGGAAGCGGCCGCGCGCGGCGCGGATCTTTTTCTCGTGGTTGGTACCTCGGCCATCGTGTATCCCGCCGCCGGGCTTGCTCAAATCGCGAAAGCCTCCGGCGCTCGCGTGGTTGAGATCAATGTCGCGGCGACGGCCCTTTCGGAAGAAATCGACGAGTCGCTGCGCGGTCCGTCCGGAGAGCTGCTTCCGCTCCTACTCGCATGAAAATTTGTTACCTGGATGCATTCTCCGGCATCAGCGGAGACATGACGGTAGGCGCGCTGGTGGACGCGGGCGCCGACAGCGCCGCTCTCATCGCAGCCTTGGATTCGCTCGGTACGGGTGCGAAATTTCGGTTCGAGAAGACCGTCCGCCGCGGCATCGCGGCTTCGAAGTTTCACGTGACGGCCGGCGAAGGCAAACAGCATCGTCATCTTCACGATATCTTGGGCTTAATCGACAAGTCGGCGCTGCCGGAAGGCGTCAAACAGAACGCTACCGCTGTGTTTCAACGATTGGGAGCGGCGGAAGCGAAGGTGCACGGGATATCGATCGAAAGGGTTCATTTTCACGAGGTCGGCGCGGTGGATTCCATCTGCGACATCGTGGGCTCCTGCGCGGCCATCCAACTGTTGGGCGCTCGAGCGATCTACTGTTCGGCGGTGAATGTCGGAAGCGGCACGGTGAAGACCGAGCACGGATTTCTTCCCGTTCCCGCGCCCGCCACCGCGGAGCTGCTCGCGGGCAAACCGATCTACGCGCGCGGGCCGTCGGTGGAATTGACTACTCCGACCGGCGCCGCGATCGCCGCCACTCTTGCCGCCGACTTCGGTCCGCTCCCACCCATGCGGATCGTCGCCACGGGCTACGGAGCGGGTGATCGGGACTTTCCCGAACACGCCAACGTGCTCCGCGTTTTGATCGGCGAGACCAGCGCGGCCGCAGAGGCAACCGCCGTTGCGGTGCTCGAAGCCAACATCGACGATTCCAGCCCGCAAGTGCTCGGCTACGCCATGGAGCGGTTGCTCGAAGCCGGAGCGCTCGACGTCACGCTCGAATCGGTCTTGATGAAGAAGAACCGGGCGGGCACGCTGCTCCGCGTAATCGCGAAACCGGACGATCGCGAGCGGCTGGCCCAGATGATCTTCGACGAAACTTCGACGCTCGGTCTGCGTATCTATCCGGCCGAGCGCCGCGTCAAGGCGCGCCACTTCGCCGAAGTCCAAACACCGCACGGAAACGTGAGAATCAAAATCTCCGAGGATGGATCGTTCGCGCCGGAATACGAAGATTGCCGGAAACTCGCGCTGGAGGCCGGCGTTCCTCTGAAAGAGATCCGGGCCGCGGCGAATCCCGCCTATTTGAAGAACACTCGATGAAATACTACCTGACCACGCCCATTTATTACGTCAACGCGGCGCCGCACATCGGCACCGCCTACTCCACGTTTGTCGCCGACCTGGTGAAGCGCTATAAGAAAATGCAAGGCTTCGATCCGGTAGTCTTGACCACCGGCTCGGAGGAGCACAGCCGCAACGTGGAGCGCGCCGCCAAGGCCGCGAATCTCAGCCCGGAAGCTTACACCGCCAAAATGGCCGATGAATTCAAAAGCCAGTGGAAGCGGCTCGGGATCGACTACGATCATTTCATCCGGACTTCCGACCCCCAGCA
>JBEKHQ010000606.1:0-3240 GCA_050012195.1 Bryobacteraceae bacterium
GAACATCGGCCATTTGGGGAACGTCGGCCATTTGGGGGACTTCCGCGATCTGGGGTACCTCGGCCATCTGGGGTACCTCGGCCATCTGGGGCACTTCGGCGATTTGGGGAACCTCTTTGATCTGGGGCGCCGGAGCCGAGGGTACATCCGATGCATCAAGCGTCGCTATCGTCGGGGAGAAGTAATCTGAGAAGCAAAGCCAGTCTGTACGTGGACTTCGTCATCGCTCTGGGTTTGGCGACTTTGATCCTGGCGGCGACGTCGTCGTCCGGGGATTCGTCCCGCTTTTTGCCGTTGCTCGCTCTGGCGATGATCGGTTCTACCATGAAGGTGCGATTGCCCGGAATGGAAGGGACCTACTCACCTGATTTCTTGTTCTTGTTGCTTGGAATTCTGGAGCTGGATCTCGGGCAAACGGTGCTGATGGCGGCCTGCTGCGCGATTGTTCAATGTGCGTGGAGACCCCAGAGGCGGCCGTCTGCGCGGCAAGTGGCGTTCAACGCGGCGAACCTCTGTGCAAGCGTGGCGCTGGCCTATTTTTGTTACCACTCGGCCGCGAACTGGCGGCCCGGTGAACGCGCGGTATTTTTGCTGCCGCTGGCTGCGGTGGTGTACTTTGCGGTGAACACGCTGCTGGTGTCCGGAATCCTGTGCCTCCTCGAAGGGCGGCCCATTCTGAAGGCGTGGCAAACCTGGCTATGGGCGCTTCCCTATTGCCTGTTGGGTTCCTATGTCGCGATCTGGATGGACAGCGCGAGTCGCGCCAGGGATTCGAAATTCCTGCTGGTCGGGTTGCCGCTGATGTATTTGGCGTATTTGTCGTACAAAGCGATCGTGCGACAGCGCAGGCCGCGCGGCGTTTGAGCGAGATCGCCTCTGGTGCGAGTGGAACTCGACGCTTGGCGCCTAACAAAGAATGGCGGGGACGACGGGGCTCGAACCCGCGACCTCCGACGTGACAGGCCGGCGTTCTAACCAACTGAACTACGTCCCCGAGAGCAGAAAAATACGTCGGTAGTGTCATCTTAACATACGCGACTGCTAAAGCTCGAATAGCGTAGCCTGCTTGCGCAGCACGGTGGCCGCGCCCCACTCGCGCCATCCGGCGAGCAGCGGAAAGTAGAGGCCCAGCCGGATGGTACGCTCCTCGCGTTGCGCCAACAAACGGGCGTAGCGTTCCAGTTGCTCCTGGTAGAGCGACTTCTCGCCGTCGAGAAAAGCTTCGGGATCCCCGTCGTGGTCGCTGCTTTTGTAGTCGATGATCCAGCGCACGCCGACCTCGTCGATAAACGTTCGATCGATCACGGCCTCATATAGGACGCCGTCGATGAGACCGGCCACGGGCGTTTCGCACTCGGCTTCCCGATGGGCTTCCAATATCCATCGGCCTCTCGGATCTTTCAGCGTGCCGAGCAAGCCGGCCTCCACCCGAGCCGCGGCCTCGCGCAGTTCCCCGGGCGGAACTCCGAGATTCGCTAGTACGGCCTGAAACACGTCGCGTTGGGAGCGCACTTTGTGTTCGTCCCACGATTCCAGGCCCTCCCGCGCGATCCTTTGCAGAAATCCATGCAAGGCCGTACCCGCGTGACGCCGGGCTGCGCCGGCCCATTCAATCTCTTGGGCGGGCACGACTTCGACCATGCGGGACGCACGGGGCGCCGGAAGGGGCGGGGCCGGCAGGCTCCAATCGGCCGGGACGCGCCGGAGGGTTCTGATGGGAGCCGCGATCTCGGGCGGCGCGGCGCGCGCGGCATCGGTGAAATGCCCCGAGACTCTCGACCACAGCAATTTCAAGAATGATCCGGATTGCGGCTCGGCGATAGAGCCGTCCTTCCGGCTGACCGAACCGATCAGATGCAGATTGGATCGCGCGCGGGTGGCCGCGACATACAACAATCGCGCGGTTTCCTGTTCCGTCTTGCGTTTTTCCAGGCGCGCGAGATAATCGTAAATCTGGTCCTTATCGCCGCCGGATTCTGCGACAGGCGCCATCAGCATTTCTCCGGGCAGTTCCAGCCACAACAGCAATTGAGGCTTGTCCTGGCCGGAGGTGGAATCGAGAGCCGGAAGAATCACGGTATCGAACTCGAGGCCCTTGGCCTTGTGGATGGTCATAAGCTGGAGGCCGTCTCCGGCCTCGGCGTCAGGTTGCGCGAACAGTTCGTTCACTTGTTCGCGGAACCATTCGAAGTCGTCGAGATCGGCGCCTTGCTCCAGCCCCTCCAATAAATCGAGATACGCGGCGGCGTCTTCGATGGCGGTGTCGTCGACGCAGGCCGGACCGCCCAAGCGCAGCCAGACGCCTTCCACCCAAACGCGCAGGGACTGGCGGCCGCGCTCGGCGTGCGCGCGTTCGAGCAGGGGAAGAATGCGGCGGATTCTTGCAGCGCCATCGTCGCTCACGGCGCTATTGGGGCGGTGCAGCAGATCCCAGATGGTGCTGTCAGGATTCTCGTGCGCAAGCGCATGCAAATCGTACAAGGTCAGGCCGCACCAGGGCGCGCGAAGGATGGCCAACCAGGAAACCCGGTCGGCTGCGTGGAGCAGCGCGCGCGTCAATGCCAGCAGGTCCTCGACGACGGGTCGTTGGCCCAACTCGTCGATTTCGACCGCTTGGAACCGGATTCCCTCGCGCCTCAAGAGCGGGACGATGGACACGAGATGCGCTCGCGCGCGGACCAGAATGGCGCACCTCCCGCGCGGCCCGGTTCGCAGCAGGTCCAAGGCTCGCTCGGCTCCTTCTCGAGCGTCCCGGACCGCGTGGACCTTCACTTGCCCGGATTCCCGCGCCGTTCCGGCAATACTGGGCGAGTAAGACACCGCGCCAGCGTCGACGTCATCCTGCTTTGGAAAGATGGAGTCGAAGGCGTCGTTCACCCAGGCCACGATTTCCGGCTGGGATCGAAAATTCACGCTGAGGGTGAGCGGCTCAAGGCGAATGGCGCCGATCCCGTCCAACCGAGCTTTCAGGAACAGGCCGACATCCGCCTGCCGAAACCGATAGATCGACTGCATCGGATCGCCGACCAGAAACAGCGTGCGCCCGTCGCCCGGCTCCCAGCCCGCGGTCAGTTTTTCCAGGAGCTGAAACTGGGTGAACGACGTGTCTTGAAACTCGTCGACAAGGATGTGCTGAATGCGGTAGCCCAATGCCAGGGCGAGATCGGTGGGAGACTCGGGATCGCCTAGCGCTTCGGACGCGCGGATGGCGAGCTCGGGGAAGTCGACGCGGCGCTTTTC
>JBEKHQ010000607.1:0-3235 GCA_050012195.1 Bryobacteraceae bacterium
CTCTCGTATAGTTCTTCGTTATCCACCCAAACGGCCTTGAACTCCTCGGTAAACTGGTCGCGCAGCGTGCGCTGCACCAGATCCAGGTCGTGGTGCAACAGCAGCGGCGCGGGCTGCTTCTCGGCTTTCTGGCGGATGTCCAGCCAGAGATTAGCCAGGAAATTCATGTCGGCGGCGAGATCCTCTTCGCTCTTGCCCTCGCCGGCCGTGCGCACGATGAAGCCGCCCGGAATTCCGGGGTGATGAATCTGGAGTATCCGCTTCAGGCGCTGGCGCTCTTCGTCGCTCGCGATTTTCCGGGACACGCCGGTATGCTCGACGGTGGGCATGTAGACGACGTATCGGCCGGGCAGCGCGATGTGCGACGTGATGCGGGCGCCCTTCTGTCCGAGCGGCTCTTTGGCGATCTGAACGATAATTTCCTGACCTTCCTTGAGTAGTTCGGTTATGGAAGGTAAGGGCGTTCGTTCCGAGCGGCTCCCGCCGCGACCATGCTCTCTCGCGACGCTGCGCTCGACGGCCGGCCCTGCCGCGTTTTCGGGACGACGCTCCCGATCGGCCCTGGGTTCGCCCAGCGATCCGCCTCGCGTCTTGCGGCGCATGCGTCGAGGCGCGCGATGCAGGTAACGGCCGCCTTGTTCGCGAACCTGAGCCGTCAACTGAGGCGCCGGCGAGGCGTCGCTCGGCTCCCGGCCAGAGGGCGCGTCGGACGGCGCGACGTCAACCTCGCTCGAAACCTCCAGCAGTTCGTTCTCGATCGAGGGAAGCTCTTCGGCGGAGGATTCAGCCCCGGATTCCTGAGCGACAGCTTCTGTGTCCGCGGCCGAGATTTCCGCATCCGGCTGCTCCACAATGTCCGATTCGGCGGCTTCGAGTTCAATCGGTTCTGTCGCCGACACCGCGGGCCGCACTTCGGGAGCCTCTTCCAAGACAGCCGCGGCGCTCTGCGCGCTTCGGATTTCCTCTTCTTCGCCTTCGTCCAAGGGAGCGGGGTTGGAGCGAGAATATTTGGCGAGAGACTCGCCGGGAAGCACGTCGATATCGCCGGAGCGGCGCGGAGGCGCGGCTGCCTCCTGCGCCGGTTCGCTCACGGCCGGGGCTTCGACGCGCGACGGACGCGAAACTTCGGAGGCGTATTTCGATTCGGGGAATCCCCGGCCGCGATTCCTGCGGCGGCGCGACCGGCGGCCGCGTCGATCCCCGCGATCGCCGTCCTCCGCTCGGTCGGCTGGAGGCGCGGCGAGAGGCGCTGGCTCTTTTGCCTCGATTCCGGGTTCTTCCGGTTCGCGATCCGCGGCCGCGGGGGGTTCCGCTTCGCCAGCATCGTCAAGCACACGACCGCTCTCCGCCGGCGCGGCGCCGGTTTCGGGGGGAACGCGACCGCCCCGATCCGCGGGCGCGCGTTCGCGGCTGACGGCGACGCGGTCGAAATCCTCGTTCTCCTCAAAAAAGTCGGAGACATACAGGAAGGTGTCGCGTTCCAACCCCAGGTCGACGAAAGCCGATTGCATGCCGGGCAGAACCCGCGTGACACGCCCCTTGTGAATGCTGCCGGCGAGGGAATACTCGTTGGATCGCTGGAAAAAGACTTCGACCAATTGGTCGTCTTCGAGGCTCGCTACTTTGGTCTCGTGCCGATTTGACGAGATCACCAATTCTTTGCTCATGAATACTCCTGTTATTCATGCGAGAACGGTGGATCAAGGAAACCGAGGGCGTTCAAACCATCCACCGGGTGATCCATGAGGACCGTTGACCCGATGAGACGACAAAATCCATTGGCCCCCGAGAGCGGAGAAGCAATCTCAAACACCCTCGAAGACAACCGAATTGCCCCGACAGGACGCGAGCGGCCGTGGCAAGCCGGTTAAATTCGCTTACCCTCAATTCTCCCGAAGCCGGCCGTATCCCGCCCGCTTCAATTTACGAAACGCCGGAGCCGCACGTTGTTGACCAGCCCCAGCATCAAAAAAACAGCAACGATATTCGACCCGCCGGAACTCATCAGCGGCAGAGGAATGCCGGTGACCGGCATCCTTCCCACCACCATTCCGACGTTAACCAACACATGAAACAGAAACACTGACGCCACTCCCATGCAGATGTACATCCCGGCCCGATCCGGCGCCGTTTGCGCGTTCTCCACAATCTGCATGAGCAAAACGAAATACATACCCAGGGCTACAATCACGCCCACGAAACCGTGCTCTTCGGCAAAAGCCGAGAAAATGAAATCCTTGTGCGGCACCGGCAGGAATCGCCCCTGCGTCTGCGTGCCCTTCGTAACGCCTTGTCCCCAGAGGGCGCCCGAGCCGACCGCGATTTTCGACTGGATCACCTGGTATCCCGAGCCTTTCGGATCCTGGCTCGGATCCAGGAAACTCACCAACCGCGCTTTCTGATAGTCTTTCAGCACAAAGAAATAGCCGGCCGGCGCCACCACCGCGACGATCACCAGAATCGCGAGCGCGTATTGCCAGCGGAACCCCGACAGGAAAACGCCGACCCCCAAAATTGGAATAAAGGTCAGCGCCGTACCCAAATCCGGCTGTAGCATCACCATAACCATCGGCAGACCTACCAAGCCCGCCAATTTCAGCAGATCCTGGAGCTGGACCTGCTCGGATTTCAGCTCGGTCAAATACCGAGCCACTAAAATTACTACTACTATCTTAACGAACTCGGAAACCTGGAGATGGTAGCTGTTGTTGCCGATCCAGCGCCGGGAGCCGAAGGCGGTCATCCCGAAGGCGAAGGTCCCGATCAAGGTCGCCACCGAAAGCAGATACAGCACCGGGACTTGACCGAGCAGCGTATGATAGTCGATCAGTGTCGCGATCCACATGGCGATGAATCCCGCGAGAATCCAGATCACCTGCTTCCACCAGGCGCCGGCATAGCGAGTATCATAGGTGGCGCTAAAAATTTGGAGCACGCCCAGCGCGCAGATGGCGCACACCAGGACGATCATGAGCCAGTCCAGGTCGCGGAGGGAACGATGGGCAGGCATGGTTATGGGTTCTCGCGTTGCGGCGCCGACGGCAGGGGGGCCGGCGGTTTCAGGAGCGGAGGAAGGCTGGCAAGCTGGGGAACTGGCTCGGCCAGGCGCGCCTTCTTATCGAAATAGGCCTTCAGCACGTCGCGCACGATGGGAGCGGCCAGTTGGCCGTGCTCGCCGTTTTCAAAGAGCGTGGCCACGACGATCTCGGGCGCTTTGCATGGCGCAAAACCGACA
>JBEKHQ010000608.1:0-3231 GCA_050012195.1 Bryobacteraceae bacterium
TCCGGAGAGTATTGGGCAACCACGCGTTCGGGCATCTGTCCATTGGCGGAAGTGTTAAAGGGCACCGCCGGACCTCACTGCCTTGTGCACGATAACTGGAGCACCTCTCCGTTTTCTAGTTCTTCCATTCCCAATTTTGATCGCCGCGGTAACCTCTGGACGAGATCCGTCCGGGGCGGAGGGGTGGGGCGGTTGGATGCAGCCGCATTTCGTGATGTCTTTAGCCGGGGTCATCCCGAACGGAAGGTAGAATCGTTTACCAAGCGCGATGGCCTGACCTCCGATCTGGTCGAGTCCATCTCGCGAGATCAGCGTGACGGGAGCATTTGGGTTGGCACCGATCATGGCTTGGACCACTTCCGCGAACCTGCCTTTCTTCCCGCTCTCCCTAAACCAGGAATCGCCTCTTTCGGCATCCAGGCGCAAAAGGACGGCCGGGTCTGGATTGGCAGCAATGACGGAGGAGGATTGTGGATCGCCTCTCCGGAGGGAACGACCGAGAGGATTGCACTTCCTGAACATAACATTCAGAGCCTCTTCGAAACCCCGCGTGGGACCTTGTGGCTTGCGACTTACTCGCCTTTGGCGATCGAATCTATTAACGATCCTCCCAACGATCACTCAAGGGAGGAAAAGACAACCAGCTTACCGTTGACGCCGGAACTGCAGTCTCAGTTGACGGTGCAATCGATCGCAGAAGACCGAGACGGCGCGGTGTGGGCATCTTTCATACCGTATGGATTGGCCAAGTGGGAAGGTGGTCATTGGACCAAGAATGGAGGACTGACAGGTCTGCCGGACGCCTGGGTTGTGATCCTGAGCACTGATCCCGACGGCAAGATTTGGGCGGGCTATCTAAACGGAGAGGTAGCCGCCATCGATGGAACTTCGGTGCGAAGGTTTTCGGTAAAGGACGGCTTGAATATTGGGCCAGTGGCAGCCATTTTGAGCGGCCGGTCGAATTGCTGGTTGGCGGGTGTAAATGGGCTGGTAGGTTTCGATGGCCAGCACTTCCACGCGCTCTCGGGCGAAAACAACAGGCCATTTTCGGGAATAACAGGAATTGCGGAGGCGAGGAACGGCGATCTTTGGCTCAACTCGTGGGAGGGAGTAAGGCGCGTCAAGGCTGCCGAACTCGGGGAAGCGGAGAAGAATCCGGAATACGCAGTCCATTCCGACCTCTATGACCTGACTGATGGCCTTCCAAGTGTTCCACAACGCATCCGGCCCTTTCCGACTGCGGTTTCCGCTCCGGACGGCCGCATTTGGTTTGGTCTGCGATCCGGCGTCGTATCAGTCGATCCCGAGGACCCCAGTCTCAACAATCCTGCCCCTCCCGTTTCTATCGTGCGCGCAATTGCGGATGGAGAGACCCTGAACGCCACGAATGCCAAGTTCGCCGCTCGAACAAAAAACCTGGAGATCGATTACACCGCTGTGAGTCTGAATCGCGCGAGTCGAGTGCGCTTTCGATACAAATTGGAAGGCATGGATGCAGGCTGGCAGAATGTTGGTTCGCGCCGGCAAGCCTTTTATAACAATTTGCCTCCAGGTACGTATCAGTTCGTGGTAAGCGCCTCCAACGGTGACAATTTATGGAATGAGGCCGGAGACACCCTTAGATTCAGCATTCCACCTGCGTTTTACCAAACCTATTGGTTTCGCTCGCTAGGCGTGATCCTCTTATTGGCGGCGCTATTCGGGGTCTACCAGCTTCGCATGCAGCGCTTGGCTCACCAGTACGCCCTGCGTTTGGAAGAGCGCGTCAGCGAACGCACGCGAATCGCGCGGGAATTGCACGACACTCTGCTCCAAAATTTCCACGGGCTGCTGCTCCGCTTTCAGGGGGCCTACAATCACCTGCCGTCGCGTCCAGAGGAGGCTCGCAAAGCGCTCGGTGTGGCGCTCGATCGAGGAGCGGAGGCGATTACAGCAGCTCGCGACACGGTGCAGGAGCTGCGCTCGCCGCCAGTGGCAACCAACGAGTTGTCCAGCGCGATCGCTGCATTGTCCGCAGAATTGCGAGGCGCTCAAACGGAGGGTCGGTCTCCGGGTGTTGAAGTCGAAGTCGAAGGCGGGGAGCGGGAGTTGCATCCGATCCTGCGTGACGAGATTTACCGCATCACAGCGGAGGCCCTTCGTAATGCGTTCCGCCACGCGCAAGCCGGGAGGATCGACGTAGCAATGCGGCACGGCGACCACGAATTTCGCATTGCCGTGAAGGACGACGGAAAGGGAATCGATCCTGAGGTCCTTAAACAAGGCAGCCGGCGCGGCCACTGGGGGTTGCCGGGCATGCGCGAACGCGCGGAGGCGATCGGAGCGGAGCTAGACGTCTGGAGCAGCAACGGTAGCGGCACGGAGGTCAGCCTGCGGGTTCCGGCATGGATCGCCTATAGAACTCGCCGCCGCAGGCTCCAGTGGTTCAGCAGGAAAGCGAAATGAACGCCATTCGAATCCTCGCCGTGGATGACCATCCGCTGTTCCGGGAAGGGATAGCCGCGATCCTTGAAGGGCAGCCGGACATGTCGTTGGTCGCGGAAGCATCGGACGGGCGCGAGGCGATTCAGCAGTTTCGCGCCTCTCATCCCGACGTCATTTTGATGGATCTGCAAATGCCGGAGATGAACGGCCTGGATGCCACGATCGCCATCCGGGGCGAGGATCCGGCGGCGCGAATTATCGTTTTAACCACCTACATGGGGGACGTACAGGTAATGCGCGCGCTCAGGGCGGGAGCCCGGGCATATCTTTTGAAGAACCTTTTGCATAGAGAACTACTCGACACCATTCGGGCGGTCCACGCTGGCAAAAAGACCATCTCTCCCGAGGTTTCTTACGAGCTCGCTCATCACGCCAACGATGACGCGCTCACTCCCGCGGAGATTGAGGTGCTTCGGCTCATCGCGGCGGGCAACGCAAATAAGGAGATCGCCGCCAAGCTTTCACTCACCGAAGAGACCGTCAAGGGCCGGGTCCGAAGTATATTGTCGAAGCTCGGCGCTAACGACCGCACCCACGCCGCGATGATCGGAGTCAAGCGCGGCATCATCGACTTCTAGATCTAAAGGTCGGCGTATATCCTCTTTCGGGGCTTTATCGACAGCCGCCATTCTCTTACGCTGGGTTGAGGCAGTACGCTTGCGTTCGGCGATCTCCGGGTTTGTGCGCAGTAGGGAAGGCATCGGTCTGCTCCTCATGCGGCTGGCATGCGGCGCTGTGTTGATGGGG
>JBEKHQ010000609.1:0-3225 GCA_050012195.1 Bryobacteraceae bacterium
GCCCCCGGAACGCGATTCGGCCCTGAAGTACGAGGTTCCGCGGGAGCCTCCCCGATGACCGTTCGAGAGGCGGCCGCCGCGCTCCGATCCCGCCGCGTTTCCTCCGTCGAGCTGGCCCGCCAATGCCTGGATCGCATCGCGAAACTGAATCCCCACCTGAACGCCTTCATCACCGTCGCCGACGAGCGAGCGCGCGCTGAGGCCGAGCAGCGGGATCGCGAGCTGGCCGACGGACTCGACCGAGGCCCGCTGCACGGGATTCCGATCGCGCACAAGGACTTGATTTGGACCCAGGGGATTCGCACCACTTCCGGCTCCAAGCTCTTCGCCGATTATGTGCCCGACTCCGATGCTCCGGTGGCTCGAAAGCTGGCGGATGCGGGCGCGGTGATGCTGGGAAAAACGGGCCTGCACGAACTGGCTTACGGCGTCACATCGGAGAATCCGCATTTCGGCGCGATTCGAAACCCGCGCGATCCGGCGCGGACGCCGGGTGGATCGAGCGGCGGATCGGGCGCGGCGGTGGCCGCGGATATGGTCTATATGGCCACAGGCACCGACACCGGCGGATCCATTCGAATTCCCGCTTCGTTCTGCGGAGTGGTGGGCTTGAAACCGACCTATGGCCTGATCGATCGCAGCGGCATTCAGCCTCTCGGGCTCAGCCTGGATCACGTCGGGCCGCTGGCGCGCACTGTGGCGGATGTGCGAGTCGCGTTTGAGATCATGGCGGGGGCTTCGTCGCCTGCGCCGTCGATCCAGGGACTCCGCATCGGCCTTCCGGAAAATTTCTACTTCGAGCGTTGCGCCGGCGGTGTGCGGGAGGCGGTGGAACAAGCCGCCCAAAAGGCGGAACAGCTGGGCGCGCGCGTTAGCAAAGTGCAGGTGCCCGATGTTGAAGCGCTCAACACGGCCGGACGCGTGATCCTGCTTGCGGAGGCCTCCGCGGTTTACGAACCCTACTGGGCTCGACGCGAAGATTTCGGGCCGGACGTTCTGGCGCTGCTCGACCAGGGCCGGATGGTCCCCGCCACCGATTACGTCAATGCGCAGCGGCTGCGAGCGGCGTTGGTAAGCGATTTCCGCGGGCTATTCAGCGAGATCGATTGCCTGTTCACGCCGACCACGCCGGCCGCGGCGCCTCTGATCGGACAGAAGCAGATGGAGCTGGGGGGTGAGATGGTGGATACGCGGCTGGCGGCCACCAGCCTGGTGCGCGGCATCAACGTGCTCGGATTTCCGGCGCTCTCGATACCGTGCGGATCGGTGCAAGGTTTGCCGATCGGGCTGCAATTGATCGCGCGGCCGTTCGAAGAAAGCTTGTTGCTGGCGCTCGGCGAGGCGCTCGAGACCGCTTTGGCGCCAGCTTGAGCCGGCGGTGCGGTTAGTCGTAAACCTCGCGCCGGAGGCTTTGCCTCCACCGCGTTGCTATTCACGCAGACGACCGCGCTTCACGAGGTCCGCTTTTATCTTCTCCAGCGGAATCCCCTTTTCCTTTCGGCGCGACTCGGAAATCAGACCGTCCCAAAAATCCTCCAACACCGCGCCGTATTTTTTCAGGTCGATTTGAACGGCCACTTTGCGGCCTTTCTCGTCCGTCACGAACTGGATTCCGCTCATGGCTCTATTTTCCTTCATGGGATGGCTTCGCGGCGGATGCCTGCTAAACTGGCATTTGGCTGCTTCCTCCAAGACCGCATCTCTTGCCGGCGAACCGGCTGCGTTAGCTCGAATCGCGGCCGATGTCGCCAACTCGGCTATCCTTCGCGACGCGCTGCAGTGGTTCCGTCGCGAAAAACAATGGATCAATGAGCAGCACACGCAGCTTTGCCGGATTCCGGCCGCCACCTTCTTCGAACAGAAGCGCGCCGAGTGGATGCTCAGCCAATTCCGCGCCATCGGCTGGAGCGCGCGGATAGACCGCGCCGGCAACGTCATCGCCCAGCCGGTGGAAAATCGCAACGGACCTTATGTGGCCTTGACTGCGCACCTGGATACGGTTTTGGCGCCCCGCAACATCGAAGAGGTTTTTGTCGGCTCCGATGGCAGGCTGCACGGCCCCGGCGTCGCCGATAACGGGGCGGGTCTGGCGGCGCTGCTGGCTATCGCTCGCGTGGTCGCGTCGTTTCCCGGCCTCGAAGATGTCTTCCGGCGTCTGGTGCTGGTGGCCAACGTCGGCGAGGAAGGCGAGGGAAACCTGAGCGGCATGCGATATTTGTGCCGTCAATCCTTTACCGGCGGCAAGATCGAAACCTTTCTGATTCTGGATGGCCCCAACAACGATCACATCACCTCTCAGGCACTGGCCAGCCGCCGGTTCGACATCACCGTGACCGGCCCCGGCGGCCATAGTTGGAGCGATTACGGCATCGCCAATCCTGTGCATGCCCTCTCGCGCGCCATCACCTACTTCAGCGAACATCGGCTCCCGGGCAACAGCACGCCGCGATCCTCGTTCAATTTCGGCATTCTCGAGGGCGGTTCCAGCATCAATTCCATCCCCACCGAAGCCCGAACCAAAGTCGACATTCGCTCGGAGAGCTCGGTCAAGCTGGACGAATTCGCCGATCTGCTGACCAGCGCGGTGGAGCGCGCCCTAGATGCGGAGAACGATTGGGCCACCGGCGGAAAAGTCACCGCCAAGATAAAGGAAATCGGTTCGCGGCCGGGCGGCCGGCTGCCGGACGATGCCGCTATTCTGCAGTATGTCCGCGCCGTGGACGCGTCCTTGGGCATCCGTTCGCACCTCGATTGCGCTTCCACCGACGCGAATATCCCGCTATCGCTCGGTTTGCCGGCGCTGTCGATCGGCGCGGGCGGACAGGGCGGAGGCGCGCATACCCCGCGCGAGTGGTTCCATCCGGAGGGTCGCGAGCTGGGGCTGAAGCGCATTCTGCTGACGGTGTTTCTACTCGCCGCCGATACCGCTTCCCTACCCGACTTAGCCCGCATCGCCGGTAACACTTCCCGGAACGGAGGGTGAACTCGAAAAAACCGGCCGGCTGGCTGGTGGATCTCAGTCTCGTCGCCGTTGCGTTGATCTGGGGCGCGACGTTCGTGCTGGTCAAGCGAGCGCTCGCCGACGTTTCGACGCTGCTGTTCCTGACGCTGCGTTTCACGATCGCGGCCGCCGCGCTGGCGCTGCTCTTTCACCGCGAACTCCGGGGCGCGAATCTCGCCCGTAATTTGCGTGGCGGCATGCTCGCGGGCCTGTGCCTCTTCTGC
>JBEKHQ010000610.1:0-3224 GCA_050012195.1 Bryobacteraceae bacterium
TTTCCGTCCGGCGTCGGGTCGAAAGTAGTGCCGAACGTCCGCTTGGCCAGTTGACGCGGCAGGCCGATATGCAGGGCGGGCGAGGCCTGAAAACCCACCGACATCAGAGCGCGATCGGGGGGCCTGCTTAAGTAAAGCAGCTCGCGGCCGTTGTGCGCCCAGCGCACCACATTCCCGCTTTCGGTGGAAACACGCTCTTTGCCGCCCGGCCCCGGAAACGGCTGAACGTAGATTTCGGTCTGTCCGGATTCCGAGGAAACATACGCGATCCATTTGCCGTCGGGAGAAACCTGGCCGCCGGACTCGCTTGACTCGGTATCGTGAAGCGGATTCGGCTTCCCTGCCACGCCGCCCGAAACAGGCAGAAGCCAAATCCGGTTGCGCCCCTTGACCGCGGCCGCTTGCGTGTAAACCAGCGCCTTTCCATCCGGCGACCAAGAGGTCGGCGCCGGCAGCGTGTCCGTCGCGAGCAACAATTCCGCTCTGGCGCTGCCGTCCGCCATGACCCAATAAATACCTGACTTACCGTTATTGGTGGCGCCGAAGGTGATGCGCCGGCCATCGGGAGTCCAGATCGGCGTCTGATTCTCGCCGGCGAACGTCAAGCGCTGCCGTGTCCGACGCTCCACATCAAAGGTCCAGATATCGCCGGCACCGACTGCGCCTGATCCAGAATGGATCGTGTTGGCAACTCGGCGACCATCCGGAGACAACCGTCCAGTGCCCCATAGCTGCATGTCAGAGAGCGTTTGTATCTGACCCTTGTCGTCCATCATCTCCAGAATCGTCCCGCTGTTTTGATTCGCGGACTCCATGTACGCCATAAGCCCTCGGTTCGAGAAACCGTACTCGGCTAAGGCATTGTCGGGGCCGGTGGCGGCAACCGATTCGATTACCGGCGCCTCAGGCCCGGTAACCGTCAGGCGCTCGGTGTCGAACGGGGCCGCAAACAACGTCCCACCGCGAAGATAAACCAGGTGGCCCGTCGGAACATACCGACCATCCCTACCGTCTTGCACGACGACTTTAGAAGTGCCCTTCTTCAGATCCAGGACGGCAATTTGATTCGACGTGGAACCGGCGATGGTAAATACAAGGGCTCGCCCGCCAGGCAGGAAATAGGGCGTGCGATGCGAGGTCTCTCCTTTCTTCGCGTCGGGCGTCGTTAGAGCTTCAGGAGTTCCACCGGAACTGGATATACGCATCAGCCCCTTGCCGGCGCCGAACACGATGGACCCATCCTCTCCCCAACTGGAGCCGAAAAAGGTAGGGGCATCCGCAAGAGTGATGGGCGTGCCGCCGGTGGTTGGAAGCTTCTTGAATTTGCCGTCGCGGGTCTCAAAAGTGGCGATCCATTGGCCGTCGGGAGAGAACTCGGCGGTCACGCAATCCTCGCTGCCGGCGATCGGCTTGCCGCCAAGCTGGTCCATGATCCGCAGCGTCAGGAAGAGCTTGCCATCGGCCTGCTCGGTGGTGACTATGCGGGTGCCGTCGCGGGAAAAAACGGGAAGCGCGAAGGAGCCCTTCTGCGAATATGTCCAGCGCACTACCGCGCGGGATTCGGGTTTGGAACGATGGAGTAATCCCCACAGCACTCCCGCGCCGCCGATCAGGACCGCCCCGGCCCAAGGCAGCCACCACAATCCCCGGCGCGGAGGCGCGGAATCGACGCGAGGCGCGACTGCGGCCGCCGGCTGTTCTTCGGGTGCATCAATCTCTATCCAGGCGTCGCCGATATCGCGCAGCCGGCGCTTGAGATCGCGCTCCAGGCAGCGCTGCAAAAGACGGCGCACCCTGGGCGGCGTGTCCGCGGGCAATAATCGCCAGTCGATGTCGGCCCGCAATACCGCGGCCAAAGTGTCGGAAACGGTCTCACCTTCAAAAGTGAACTTGCCGGTGAGCATCTCGAACAGGACCACGCCAAACGCCCAGATGTCGGCGCGCTTGTCAACCGGCTTTCCGCGCGCCTGCTCCGGGCTCATGTAGCCGGCGGTGCCCATGATCACGCCCGCGCGCGTCGCTTCCAGTGTGAGCGTGGGGGAGTTCACGGGATTTCCAGAAGCGGTATCGCTGTCGAATGCTTTGGCCAGCCCAAAGTCCAGCACCTTCACTTTTCCGTCGTCGGTGAACTTGATGTTGGCGGGCTTGAGGTCGCGATGCACAATGCCTTTGTCGTGCGCGGCCCCCAGGGCGTCGGCGATCTGGCGCGCGATAGAGAGCGCTTCGTCGATCGGAATCGGACCGCCGGCGATTCGCTCGGCCAGAGTCGGGCCTTCCACCAGCTCCATCACCAGCGAACGAGTGCCGCCGGATTCTTCTAAGCCGTAAATGGCTGCGATATTGGGATGGGTGAGCGCCGCCAACGCCTGCGCCTCGCGTTGGAGGCGCGCCATGCGCTCGCTATCGTTCGCGAAGGCAGCGGGCAACGTCTTAACGGCAACATCGCGATTCAACCGCGAATCGCGGGCGCGATAAACTTCGCCCATTCCGCCCGCGCCCAGCAGTTCGATTACTTTATACGATCCAAGGAATGTTCCGGGGGCCAGAGACATTGTCGCGGTTCTTAGTCTAACACTGGCTAATACGGCTCTCGATGATTTGGGAGGCGGGCGCTCCTATTGCTTTTCCCTCAATGTTAAAAAGTTCTAGAAAACGTACCGATAAGTCTTAGAAGGTAATTGCACAAGTACGTATGGCCAAATCTGGTTCGAGCGTTGCCGCCAGTCTGTCGAAGGTTCCGCCGTTCCCGCCCGTGGCAGCTAAGCTCTTGAACTTATTGGGCAAGCCTGTCGTCAACATTGCGGAAGTTGGCAAGCTGATCAGCGGTGACCCTACTTTCACCGCGCGCCTGCTGCAGCGCGTGAATTCGGCCGAATTCGGACTTCAAAATTCCGTGGCGGGCGTCAAGCAGGCCGTGACTCTGCTGGGGATCGATCAGACGCGGAAGATTGTGGTGAGCCATGCAACAGCAGCGTACGCGCAAGGAGCACTCGGAACCGAAGAGTTGCGACGATGCTGGGAACACACCGTGGCCACCGCGGTGTTGGCCGAGGAGATCGCCAAAGCCTGCAACGCATTCACGCAGACGGCGTTCACCGCCGGCATCGTGCACGACATCGGCCGCTTGGGCCTCTTGGTCACCTATCCGCTTGACTACGTGCGTGTGATCCGCAACGCCGCCGAACGTTGCCTGGATGTCTTGGACTTCGAGCACGAGGAGTTCG
>JBEKHQ010000611.1:0-3220 GCA_050012195.1 Bryobacteraceae bacterium
GACTTCATTCGCGCAAGCGCAGCCGCCATTTCCCGGGCCGCGTCGACATCCGGAAAGCTGTAGCCGGGCGTATCCACCAGCAGAACATCCTTGCTCTGAAACTCGTCCACCGCCTCTGTGAACTCGCGCAGGGTATTGGCGGCCGTAAAGCCCAAACCGATGATCGCCGCCAGCGCGCGCAGCTTTTCATGCGCTCCCACGCGATAGGGGTCCACCGATATCACCCGAACCGCTATTCGCCGCCCGAGAAATTCCTGAATGGCGATCTTGGCCAGACTGCTGGTCTTGCCGGCGCCGGGTGGGCCGCAGAACACGGCCATCCTTTTCGCGCCTTCGCCGGCGGCCGCATAGTCCGGAATAAAGCGGAGCCTCTGGCGCAGACTGGCGGCAACGGCTTGCTCGAACGACAGGCCGCCGCGGGCGCGTCCACCGCGAGCAGCTTCGTCCGTAATGTCTTGGGCTTGGGCGGCAGTCAGGCCGGAGGCCACCAGTCGCCGATAGACGTTTTCGATGACGGGCGGGTCAGCCTGCGAACCAGTTCCCCTGGGTTGGAGCACGCGCTTGATCCCCTCCAATTGTTCGCGGAGGGAGGCCAGTTCGGCGTCGACATCCTGCGATTGCGCTTGGTCCGGCGCTGTTTCCGATTGCCCGGGGAGTCCAAAAACCACTTCGTAGGATCCCAAGTGGCGCGATTCGGAAGGAGCGCGCCGGGAAGTGATGAGCACCGCCTCGCCGCCGAGCTCGCCGCGCGCGGCTTGGACGGCTTCCTCCACAGAACTTGAAAAGTAGGATTTAATCTTCATGGAAGATATTTCCGCCTCCATTCCCCGATCACCCTATCCAGCCGAGCGACTTGACTTTCATCTCGGGCGGCACCTCGTTGTGGGAAAGAACGGCGACATCTGGAAATGCCGTTTCCAGCAACTGTTTCACGAAATACCGGCTGCTCGGGCCAGTGAGCACCACGGCGGATGAATCCGGCCGCTCCAGCCGACGAGTAATGCTGGCGATAAATTCGCGGGCCACCTGTGGCGCAAACGCCAGTACGCTATTGTTCTCGCTGTGCTCGACAGCCGATTCCACCTTCTGCTCCGCGGCCGGTTCCATCAGATAGGCCACCACCTCGCCCTGTGGATTGGCGTGCGGCTTAACGATCACGCGCCGGATGGCTTGGCGCACGTACTCGGTCAACAACACCGGATTTTTCGTCATTTGCGCACCTTCGCTGAGCGCCTCCAGGATGGTGACCGAGTCTCGAATGGGTACCCGCTCCCGCAGTAGATTTTGCAACACTCGTTGAATCAAGGCTAGCGATAGCATTTTTGGAACCAAATCCTCCACCACCTTCGGATTGTTTTGCGCGACTCGGTCGCAGAAATTTTTGGCGTCCTGGCGGCTGAAGAGTTCGTGGGCGTGGCGGCGAACGAGTTCGGATAAATGCGTACCCAGCACGCTGACGTCATCCACGACAGTGTAGCCGTGGGAGCGAGCGGCGGCCGCGCGTTCGACCGGAATCCAAAGCGCGGCGAGCCCGAAGGCCGGGTCCTTGGTGGGCGCGCCCTCCACGCCGCCGTGTACTCCGGCGCTCGGAATAGCAAGCTCTTGGCCGCTCGGCAGTTCGTAGCGCGCGATTTCAACGCCCTTCACGAGGATCGAATATTCGCGGGGACGCAGCGCCAGGTTGTCGTTCACTTTAACGGGGGGAAGGTAATAGCCCAGTTGCGAAGCCAGACTCTTTCGAATTCCGGAGATTCGCTGCAGCATCGGCGAACTCGGTCCGCCCTCCACGAGCTTGACCAGACCAAGGCCGACCTCGACCGTCAACGGATCTACCTGGAGCAGCGCATCGATGTTATCCTTAGCCGGCTTCTCCGCCGAATCCGTCGCGGTCTTGACGGCGGCGTCGGATTTTCGACGCTTTTGCCAGGCCAGCAAGCCGAGACCGCCGCCGGAAGCGAGGAACGGCAGGGTGGGCAATCCGGGGAACAGCGCCAGCGCCACCAGCACTCCGCTGGCCAGCAGCAACGGCTCGGATTTGCCGAACACCTGGCTCTCGAACAGCGCGCCGAGCTTGGCGTCGGAACTGGCGCGGGTTACGATCAGGCCGCCCGAGATCGAGATCATCAGCGCGGGAATCACAGTGACCAGCCCGTCGCCGATAGTGAGCACGGTGTAGGTTTCGAGCGCGTGCCTGAGGTCCATGTGATGTTGAAAGACGCCGATCAGGAAGCCGGCCACGATGTTCACGCCGGTGATGATGATGCTGGCGATGGCATCGCGTTGAGTAAAGCGGGACGCTCCATCCATGGCGCCGTAAAACTCCGCCTCGCTGCCCAGTTCTTTTCTGCGGCGCCGCGCTTCCGCCTCGTCGATCAGGCCGCCATTCAGGTCGGCGTCGATGGACATCTGCTTGCCAGGCATGGCGTCTAAAGTGAAACGCGCCGTTACTTCCGAGATGCGCACCGACCCGTGGTTGATCACGACGTACTGGATGGCGATCAGCACGCAGAAGATCACCGCGCCGATGATGTAGTTGCCGCCCACCACGAAGCTGCCGAAGGCTTCGATCACGTGGCCCGCGGCCGAGGTTCCGGTATTGCCGTTCAACAAAATCAGTCGCGCCGAAGAGACGTTGAGCGCCAGCCGAAACAGCGTGAGCAGCAGCAGCACCGTGGGGAAAACGCTGAATTCGACGGGCCGGCCGATGTACATCGCCACCATCATCACGATGACCGACATCATGAGATCCAGCACGATCAGAAAATCCAGGATGAAGCTGGGAAGGGGCGTGATCAAAGCGATCACGATCATCAGGACGGCGATCGGCACCGCCAGTTCGCCGGCGTTAGACCAGTCGAGCGTGTTCGCCCGGCGAGTAGCCGCGGGAATGGAGGCGATGGGGCGAGCCGGAGCCATGCCGCGTCAGACGCAAACCAGCGACTTGAACTTCGAGATGAGCGTGGTCCGCTTCATTTGAAGCATATGGGCCGCGCGCGCCTTGTTCCCGCCTGACTTCGCCAGCGCCCGTTCCAGCAGACGCCGCTCGATGCCCATAATCAGCTCGTCGAAATTAATTCCTGTTTCGGGGACGTCCAGGGACCACAGCGCGGGCGGGTAGGTCTCGGAGGGCAGATCCAAATCGCTAGGATGCAAAACCACGCGATCACCGCTGAGCGCCACGGCGGACTCCAGCGCATGTTCGAGCTGCCGGACGTTACCA
>JBEKHQ010000612.1:0-3218 GCA_050012195.1 Bryobacteraceae bacterium
TCACCAGCATGAGGATATCTCCAATTTCCGGGTCTACTGTCGACGATGGCACTACTTTCGCTTCCTTTACGGTCTACGATCAGAACAACAACGATATCTCGAGCTTGGTTACGCTGACGGCCTATCCCTATGGCCAAACCAACGGAACGCCCGAAAGCGAAATCACTTGTACCTACACATCGACCGATAACCCGCCGGACTTCGAATGCGTGGCACAGAGCGCCTTGGGTATCACCGCGACGACCAATTACACGCTATTGGTCTCATACGCCGGATACACGGGAACGCCTGTGACGGCAACGCTGACCGTGTCTCCCTAGCGAAACCTCCAACCATCGGGTGCCCCACTTCTCGCGGTTTTTGTGAGAAGTGGGGCTCCCGGGTCCATTTTGTTTCGTACCAAAGGAATGTTTCATCTCACTCCTTTGCCGCTACGCCCAGCCGTAACGTTGTTCTCCGCCTCTCCGCCGCCGTATCATCGGGAGTTCATACTACGGACTCCCCATGTCTGACATACGCTGTATCGGCATTGCTACCGGAGGCGGGGACGCGCCCGGCCTCAACGCTGTGATTCGCGCCGCCACCAAGGCGGCCATCCTCAAACACAAATGGAAGGTCATCGGGATTCCCGATGGTTTTGACGGGCTGATCTGGCCGGAAAAATCTTTTGAGCTTACGCTCGACCGGGTGAGCGGAATTCTGCCGCGCGGCGGAACGATTCTGGGCACCACCAATCGCGGCAATCCCTTCAACTACAAGACCGAAGAAAACGGCGTGGAAGTGGTGCGCGATATTTCCGATCAGGTCATCGCCAACGCCAAGAAGCTGGGTATCGACGCCATCATTACCATTGGCGGCGACGGCTCGCAGAAAATTGGCTACGAACTTTTCCAGAAGGGCGTGAAGATCGTGGGCGTGCCCAAGACCATCGACAACGATCTGTCGGCCACCGAAATCACGTTCGGCTTCGACACTGCGCTGCACACGGTGAGCGACGCCATCGACAAGATCCACACCACGGCCTCGTCGCACCACCGCGTGATGGTGGTCGAGGTAATGGGGCGCGATTGCGGCTGGATCGCGCTGGCCGGAGGCATCGCCGGCGGCGCGCACATTATTCTGATTCCTGAAATTGCCTTCAACATGAAAAGCGTTTGCGATTTTATTGCCGAACGCGAAAGTCACGGCAGCCGCTTCACCATTGTGGTGGTGGCGGAGGGCATCAAGCTGCCGCCCGAGTTGAAGCAGATGGCGCGGGGCTGGCCCGTGGGCAACACTATCGGCGATGCCATTGCGCTGTTCGCCAAGCGCGAAGTGCGGGTCAGCGTGCTGGGACACATTCAGCGCGGCGGATCGCCTTCGCCCTACGATCGCGTGCTGGCCACGCGTTTCGGAGTGGCCGCGGTCGATTTGCTGGCCAAAGGCGAGTTCGGCAAGATGGTAGCGCTGCGCGCGAGTTCCGTCGTCGGCGTCGACGTTGCCCAAGCCATTGGACGCTTGAAGTCGGTGCATCCCGAGGGAGAACTGGTGCGCACGGCGCGCGCCATCGGAATCGGGTTCGGAGATTGATGGCGAACGGTCAGCCATCAGGCGTCCGCAATAAAATAATGAACGAGGGCTTCGAACTTGCCGCATCCCATCCATGCCGGGCACCTGCTTCTACTCGGCTGCGTGCTCTGGGCGTGCAGCGGAAATCCTCACCCAGCCCCAGCTACCATCGCGCCCGGCCCCGGTGCGGCGTTTTCCAATCCTCAACGCGTGACCATCCGCGGCTACGACGGCGATGCCATGGAGCCGTTCCTCAGCCGCGATGGCAAGATCCTGTTCTTCAATAATCTCAACGATCCCAAGGTCAACACCGATCTGTATTGGGCCGAGCGTGTGGACGATCTGACGTTCCAGTTCAAGGGCGAAGTCGGCTGCGTGAATACTCCGGCGCTCGAAGGCGTCGCCTCAATGGATCGTGACGGGATGTTTTACTTCGTCTCGCCGCGCAGCTACGAGCAGACTGCCTCGACGCTTTATCGCGGACATTTCGCCAACGGAACTGTAACCGGCATCGAACTCGTCCCCGGCATTTCGCTGGCGAAGCCCGGCATTGTCAACTTCGACGCCGAAATCAGCGCTGACGGCAACACGCTGTACTTCGTCGAAAGCCAGTTCGGCCGCGGCGGGCCGCAGTGGGCGCACATCTTGCTGGCGCGCCGCAACGGGAATGTCTTCGTGCGCTCCGCCGACAGCGACCGCATTATGAAGACGATCAACGCCGGCACGCTGAACTACGCGCCCGCGACCTCGGCGTCAGGGCTGGAGATTTACTTCACCCGCGTCAGTCCTTCTGGGCCGGCGATTTACTTGGCCAGCCGAAGCGACACATCAGCGCCGTTTGGCGAGCCCGGCAAAATTGAAGCTGCCTCGGGCTTTGTCGAGGGCCCGACTCTTTCTCCGGACGAGAAGTCGCTCTACTACCACAAGCGGGAAAACGGCCACTTCGTGATCTATCGGCTGTCCCGCGCCTGACCCGGCCTTGCGTTGTGATCGCAATCACATTCCGTTTCTATCCTGCGTGGGACGATGATCCGATACTGGGCCGTTCATGGCGGAGACCGTCACAAACTCGCCGATTGGGTGGAGCGCAAGTGGGCGCGATCAGGAAGAATTGCGCGCGGCGCGCCTGGCCATGCGCCTGTCGCTGGCCGTCGGCGTACTGATGCTTGCCGGCAAAACGGCCGCTTATTTTATGACCGGGTCGGCGGCCATCCTGTCGGATTTTGCCGAGTCGGTGGTGCACGTCATTGCGGTGGCATTTGCCGCGTTCAGCCTGCGCTTGAGCACCAGGCCCGCGGGGCCAACGTTTCTGTACGGCTACGAGCGCATCGCATTTTTTTCCGCCGGCTTTGAAGGAGCGATGATCGTGGTCGCCGCCATTTGGATTCTGGTGGAGGCCGTTCAGAAATGGATGGCCGGACTGCAGTTGGAACATCTGGGCGCCGGTACGTTGCTGCTGCTGGCGGCCGGCCTGCTCAACGCGTGGCTGGGATGGTATTTGCTGCGCGTGGGCAAGCGCAGTCACTCGCTGATTCTCGAAGCCGACGGCAAACATGTGCTCACCGACTGCTTCACCAGTTTCGGCGTGGTCGCCGGGTTAGGCCTGGTTCTGCTAACGGGATGGAAGCCGTTTGATCCGCTGGTTGCGATCGCGATCGCGATCAATATTT
>JBEKHQ010000613.1:0-3215 GCA_050012195.1 Bryobacteraceae bacterium
GTGAAATTTCCACCGACAAGAGCGGCCGTGTGACCGGAGTCGTGTATTTCGACGCGCAGAAGAAAGAGATCGCGCAGAAGGCCAAAGCGGTGGTGGTGTGCTGCAACGGCACGGAAACTCCGCGCCTGCTGCTGTTGTCGAAGTCCAATCTCTTTCCCAATGGCCTGGCGAACTCGAGCGGCGTGGTCGGAAAATACCTGATGTTGGGAAGCAATTCCAGCGCTTGGGGGATCTTCGAACATCCGTTAAACGAGTTCAAAAGCATCCAGGCCACGCGATCGGTGGAAGATTTCTACGATTCCGATCCGAAGCGCGGCTTCTATGGCGGCGGGCGGCTGGACGCGCGCTACGGCGTGATGGGTCCGATCGGGTTTGCGCTGCAAGCGCTGCCGCCGGATGCGCCGCGCTGGGGGTCGGGCTTCAAGAAGGCGTGCCAGCAGTTTACTCACACCATGTCGATCAACGCCTTCGCCACGTCCCTTCCACTGGAGACCAACAATATTACACTGGACCCGGACGTGAAAGACGCCTGGGGCCTGGCGGCAATGCGCGTCACCTACCGCGACCATCCCGACGGTTTGAAGACCAAGCAATTCTTCCGGGAACGCGCGCTCGAACTTCTGGACGCTGCCGGCGCTATCAAGAAATGGGCGCCGCCGGTGGGCGAAACCAGGTCGGGCGGGCATCTCATGGGCAGTTGCCGGATGGGGAACGATCCGAAAACTTCCGTAGTGGACAAATTCAACCGCGCGCACGACGTTCCGAATCTGTTCGTGGTGGACGGCAGCAGCTTCGTCACCAGCGGCAGAAACCATCCGACGTGCACGATAGAAGCGCTGGCGTACCGCGCTGCTGACAACATGATCCGAATGGCGAAGAGCGGCAGTTTCAAGACGCCGGTTAGCTCGTAGCCCAAGCGGCTGTGGCTTCTCCCGGCTTAACCCTCGCCCAGGATCGTTCGCAAGCGCGTTCGATGGTAATCACGACGCGCGGTATCGTCGCGACCGCGCAGACCCTGGCGTCGCAAGCCGGAGCTCAGATTCTGGCGCGCGGCGGATCGGCGGTGGATGCCGCGATTGCAGCCAACGCGGCGCTGAGCGTCGTCGAGCCGATGATGGACGGTCCCGGCGGCGATTTGTTCGCCTTGGTTTGGGATGCCAAGACCGGGCAACTCACAGGCATCAATGCCAGCGGCTGGGCGCCGAAAGCGCTGACCATCGATTATTTGAAGAAGCAGGGCGCCACCAGCATGCCGTCGCGCGGCATCCACACCGTGACCGTACCAGGGTGCGTGGACGGGTGGGAGAAGCTGCACCAGCGATTCGGCAAGCTCGCCTGGTCCGAGCTCTTCAAGCCGGCGATCTACTATGGCGAGCACGGGTTTCCGGTCACGGAATTGATCCAATGGGAATGGGAGAATTCCAACGCCACTTTACAGGACGACGCTCGGCGGGTCTATCTTCCTGAAGGCCGGGCTCCCAAGGTTGGGGATATATTCCGTAACCCGGCGCTGGCGCAAACCTTCAGTCTTATTGCCGAGCGCGGCGCGCGAACTCTGTATGACGGCTCGATCGGAGAGGCGATTCTGAAGACGTCGCGGCGCTACGGCGGAACCATGACCGCCGAGGATCTGCGCGAGTACCAATCGGAATGGGTGGAGCCCATCTCCATCGATTATCGCGGCTGGAAGATTTACGAGCTTCCGCCGAACGGGCAGGGAATCTGCACGCTCGAGATGTTGAATATCCTCGAGAATTTCCCGATCGGCGAATATTCGCAGGCCAGCGCCGAGGCGCTTCATCTGAAGATCGAAGCGCAAAAGCTGGCCACCGCGGATTTGAAGCGATTCGTGGGCGATCCGCGATTCTCGGCGATTCCAGTGCAGGGGCTGTTGTCGAAAGACTACGCCAAACAGCGCGCCGCGCTCATCGATCGCGCGAAAGCGAACTCGGCCGCGGAGCCTGGAACGCCGGCGGAAAAGGACGGCCAGACCACATATCTGTGCACGGTGGATCACGAGGGCAACATGGTCTCCTGGATTCAGAGCATCTCGAATTTCTTTGGCTCCGGAATCGTGGCCGAAGGAACGGGCATTCTGCTGCACGATCGTGGCGGCGGGTTCGTCTTGGATCCGGATCATCCCAACGCGCTTGCGCCGCGCAAACGGCCCTTTCACACGATCATTCCCGGATTCATGGAGCGGGACAGCCGGCACATCGCCTTCGGCATCATGCGAGGGATGAACCAGGCACAAGCGCAAATGCAGCTCGTCACCAATATTGTGGACCACGGCATGAACATCCAACACGCGCTCGAAGCTCCGCGGTTCACGAAAATGTCACAGGGCGGGTGCGATCTCCAGATGGAATCGAGAGTGCCGGCATCCGTTCGCGAGGAGCTGGCGAAAAGGGGACATCGACTGGAAGTGGTTGGAGATTACTCCGGATACATGGGCGGCGGGCAGGTGGTGATGCACGACTCGGAGGCCAAGTTGAATTATGGAGCGTCGTCACCGCGCAAGGACGGAGCGGCGATCCCGGAACCGGACCCTTATTTCAAGAACCCATAGTAAGCACTACTCGGAATCGCGCGCCGCCGCTCATCATTCGGTCATAAGCCTCCGGGGCGCGTTCGAGCGGGTAGGCTTCGTTTCTGGATCGAACGCCCGACAGCACGCTGTACGCGAGCGTATCTTGCGAGTCTATCGACGTGCCCGCATACCAGCCCTTCACCGAACGGCGTCCCAGCAGAAGGAAAAGAGACGGCACCTCGAGCGACGGCACGGCGCCGATCACCATCAGCGTTCCGTTCGCCGCCAGCCCGCCTATCACCGTCTTCATCGCGTCAGCGCTCGTCACCGTCGCCAGGATCACCTTGGCGCCGCCCAATTTTTGAAGTTCGGCCGCCGGATCCTGCGTCTTGTTGTCGATATAGCGCCATGCTCCGAGCTCCCGCGCCAGTTGCTCCTTGTCGCTACCACGCGCGATGCCGACCGTTCGGAAGCCCATCTTCGCGGCATACTGGACCGCGAGATGTCCAAGCCCGCCCAAGCCTATCACGGCCACGACCTCGCCCGGCCGCGCGCCGCTATTGCGGAGACAATTGAAAGTAGTGACGCCGGCGCACATCAGCGGCGCCGCTTCCACGGCGGACAATTCGTCGGGGACCCGGGCAACCGCTTCGGCGCGAGCGATTATGTAGTCGGCGTAGCCTCC
>JBEKHQ010000614.1:0-3214 GCA_050012195.1 Bryobacteraceae bacterium
CGGAACTGGAGCGGTTGACGTTTTGCCTGCTGGGCGTGGCCACGCCGTCGGACCTGATGCGGGACGTGGGCAAGCGGATCGAGCTGCCTGATTTCAGCGAGCGAGAAACGCTGGTTCTGCTGCCCGGTTTGAGCCGCGCGGGCCGGGTGGCGCCGGCGTTGCTGCGGAGAATCCTGTACTGGACCGGAGGACATCCTTATCTCACGCAGCGCTTTTGTCAGGCGGTGAGCGAAGACCCGCGCGCCCGAAGCAACGCCGGAGTGAACCGCGTCTGCAAGGAAATCTTTCTATCCGCACACGCGCGCGAGCACGACGAAAACCTCCTGTCCGCGAGGGAGCGGATGTTGCATGGCGGCGCCGATCCGGTAGCGATCCTGACGGTCTATTCGGACCTGATCGCGGGCAAGCTGATCAAGGACGACCCGGAGAATCCCGTCGTAACCCAGCTGCGGGTGGCGGGAGTGGTGCGCGTGGAAGGCGGCTACCTTCGAATCCGAAATCGGATCTACGAGCGGGTCTTCAACCAGGCGTTCGTAAACGCGAATCAGCCGGTGGACGAGAGGGAACGGCAGCGGTCGGCGGAATGGCGCGGGCGAATCCGCGTGCTGCGCTGGGCCGTGCCCACGATGCTGGCGCTGGCGTGCCTGGCGATTATCGCGTGGTGGCAGACCGAGCGCGCGCAACAGCTTTCGGCGACACTGGAGACCAACGCGAAATATGGAATGGAGACTTCCTCGGCGCTGGCGAACGAACTGTACGCGGCTTCCGGCAAACAGCCGGAACTCTACGACGAGTACGTGAAAGTTGTGGAAGCCTCGAAACAATACGCGAGCGCGGTGTTGAGCGTCGATCCGCGCGACATTTCGGCAATAAATTTGAAGGCGCACGCCGGGTACGTGGCGGCGGAAGAGGCGGCCGAGCACGGAGAAAAGGCGCAAGCGCGCAAGTTGAGCGAAGAGAGCGCGGCGGACGCCAAGGTCATGGCCACGGATTCCGATATCCGGCTACGGGCGATCGCGGCCCGGAGGTTCGCCGCCGTGGCGCATACGCTGGACCGCCTGGGCGACACCGCGAGCGCGGAGGCGTACGCACAAAAGGCGGAGGCGGTGGCGGGCGCGGTCTCGAAGCAGATAAAGCCGGATGACGAGTTCACGGTGCAGACCGTGGCGGCGACTTATGACTTGCTCGGTTCGGCGGAGCAGAGCATGGACCACTGGGAGCGGGCAGTCAAATTGCAGGGCCGCGGCGGCGGAGCGCAGCAGCAAGTTTTAAATCCGGATCCGAAAGCCGGCGACAGCAATCAAGCCTTGTTCCAAAACGCGCACGACGCTTTGGAGGAACGCAACCGGATCGGCCGCATCGAATTGGAGAGCAATCAACCCGAGGCAGCGCGCCAGGTTCTGGAAGAACGGTCACTGCGGATTGCCGGGTCGCTACTCGAGTGGAATGAAAATCCGTCGCAACATCGCACTGGAGAACAGAAGATCCAGGCGCGTTTGGATCTGTTGAAGGTGGAGGACATGCTGGGACACGTTCTGGCGTCCAAGAAGGAAACCTGGGTGGAAGCGTTGAAATATTACGGCGATGCAGTGGATACCGCCGAGAAGCTGGTGAAAGCGGACGATAATCCCGCCAACCGGGAAAAGCTGGAAGACGAGGTGGCGTCGCTGGCGCGAGTGCGCACGCTGCTGGGGATGACTCGAGACGCGCTGCCCAGCTACGTGCGGTACGTCGCGCTGGTGCGCGAGCGGGTGACGGCGCAACCGAGCTCGCAAAACTCGTTCAAGCTGGGCGAGGCCTACCGGGGGCTGGCCGATTTCGAATTGCATCACGGCGACAAAGGGGCCGCTCCGTCCGACTACGGGACCGCGCTGGAGTGGCTGGGCAAGGCGGACGCCAAGGACAGCGCGACCGAGCAAGCGATCGCCGCGGTTTCCGGCAAGCTGGCGGATTTGGAATCGGAGTCCGGAAGACCGGAGGCCAAAGAGCATTACCGGGAAATGTCGCGGGCGAGCGAGAGATCGATCGCGCTGGCTCGCGGGCACGACGCTTCGCGCGACGCATACGCGGGCCAAGCGACGATTATGTTCGGCTATGAAAGCTTGGCCTTCGGCAGGCTGGGCCTGGGCGACTCGAAGGGCGCGGGGGAAGCTTTCGGCAAATCGCTCGAGGCCGCGAACGCCGCGGTGAATATTGCCAAGGAATCGGTGAGCAAGCAGCGGACTTGGGACGCTACGGAGCGCGCCGCGGCGGCTTACGGCAACCTGGGTTGGGTGGAACTGCTGAACCATCATCTGCCCGAATCCGTACGGGCGTCGCAAGCTGCGTTGCAACTCGACAACAAGCCGGCCTGGATTAGCGCCAATCTGGCGCACGCGTTTTTGCTCTCCAATCAAGCGGACCAGGCCAAGGCGCTCTATCTAGCGCATCGCGGCGAGGAGATGTACGACGATCTGTTCGAGGTTTCGGTGGCCGACGATTTCGCCGAGCTCCGCAAATTGGGATTCGACCGCCCGATAATGGGAGAGATCGAAAGGCTGCTCGGCAAATAAGCGCTGAAGCGTTCGCCATGGGAACTCGACCGCGTGCAGGCGCCGCTGACGATCGGCGTCACCGGCCATCGGGACCTGCGCGACGACGATGTCGATCAGCTGGAGCGCAAGGTGAAGCACATCTTGGGGCGGCTGCGGCGACAATATCCGTCCACTCCGTTGGTGGTGCTTTCGGCGCTGGCGGAAGGCGCGGACCGGCTGGTGGCGCGGATCGCGCTGCGGCCCGAGTTCGGCGCGCGCCTGGTGGTTCCACTCCCGATGCCGCGGATACTGTATGGGATGGATTTCGAGATACCCGGCTCGCTGCAGGAGTTTGACGGGCTGCTGGAAAAGGCCGATTGCTGTTTTGAAATTTCGCCGGGCGGCGACTATGAAGAGCTGCTTCGCCCCGGTGACGCGCGGGACCAACGCTATGAAGAGGTGGGGAAGTATATCGTTAGCCGTAGCCAGGTTCTGATCGCACTGTGGGACGGAGTGGACTCGGGCAAGATCGGCGGGACGTCATCGGTGGTCCGTTTTCAGACCGAAGGAATCCGCGACGCGAACGAAGACGAGTTGCAGCCGCCCGAACTTTTCCCCGTGTATCATGTTTTGACGCCGCGCCGCAGCCATCCGTCGCCGCAAGGCGAGCCGTTTCGCGTGAAGGAGATTTATCCGCCCAT
>JBEKHQ010000615.1:0-3213 GCA_050012195.1 Bryobacteraceae bacterium
TCCCGCAAGTCTTGCCACCCCGAAGCTGGCCCCGGAAGTAGCTGAAAACTTCTGCGAAAGACTCCCCACGTCGTCGCGTAGCGAGTCCCGATCTACTCAAAATATCGCAGCGCCGTCGCTGCCGGCAACTCTGACTGTTTGCCGCCGTAAACCTGTCATACCAAGGGAGTGATTTATGACGAGACGGGATTTAGTCCTGCGAGTGGGGCGCGCTGGAGGATATAGCGCGGCGTTCTCCATCATGCGATCCATGGGATTGCTGGCTGCGCCGCCGGCGGTTCCGGAGGCGTTGCGCATCACGCGGGGCACGGGCAAAGGAACCAAGGTCGCGATACTCGGGGCGGGAATCGCGGGCTTGGTTACGGCCTACGAAATGCGCAAAGCGGGCTTCGACTGTACGGTCATCGAAGCGCGCGAGCGGCCCGGCGGCCGAAACTGGAGCGTCCGCCGCGGCACCAAGATCGAGTTCACGGATGGGACCTCGCAACTGTGCGACTTCGAGGAGGGGCATTACTTCAACGCCGGTCCCGCGCGTCTTCCTTCCACTCACCAGACCATGCTCGGCTATTGCAAGGAGCTGGGTGTCGCCCTGGAAGTGGAAGTGAACACATCGCGCAGCACGTTCCTGGAAAGCGACGACGCCTTCGGCGGCCGGCCGATCGAGCAGCGGCAAGCCATTAACGATACGCGCGGCCACGTTTCCGAACTGCTGGCGAAAACCATCCAGCAGGGTTCGCTCGATCAGCAACTGACCTCCGAAGATCGCGAGCGCATGCTGGACTTCCTCGAAACGTATGGAGATCTCCAACCGGACCACACCTATCAAGGATCGCTGCGCGCCGGAGCCAGGCAGCTGGCCGGCGCCGCCGATCTGACGCAGGTAACTCGAGATCCACTGCCGATGCACGCGCTGCTCGATGCCAATTTCTGGCGCAGCTTGATGTTCGAAGAGAGTTTCGACATGCAGGCCACCATGTTTCAGCCGGTGGGCGGCATGGATCGCATCCCCTACGCGTTCGCGCAAAGTCTCGGCAGCGTCGTGAAATACGGTTGTCCGGTTCAGGAGATTCGAAAGACCTCGAACGGCGTGCGCATCGTCTATCGGGAACGCGGCGTTCCGCAATCGCTCGAAGCGTCGTATTGCGTTTGCGCGCTGCCTCTTCACATCGCTAAGCGGATCAGCAACGATTTTGCGCCCCGCGTTCGGGCCGCGTTCGATCAGGTGAGTTACGACTCTGCGTTCAAGATCGCCTGGGAATCGAGGCGTTTTTGGGAGCAGGAGAACAACATCTACGGTGGCATTTCCTGGCTCACCAACCCCAACATCGGTCTGGTGTGGTATCCCAGCGCCAGAATTTTCTCCGAGAAGGGCATCGTGATTTCCGGGTACAGCGTGGAACCCAAGCAGTTCGCTCCATTGTCGATGGATGCGAAATTCGCGCTTTCACGAGGAGCGGTCGAAAAACTGCATCCAGGCCGCGGCCACGAACTCGCCAAGCCGATATATGTTTGCTGGGGAAAAATTCCTTACAACGAAGGATCGTGGGTAAGCCGGGGGCAGGGCGAAAGAGAAAACGCCGAGGGCGCCGCCTATTACAACGGGCCGTACAAGGAATTCCTGGCGCCTGACGACCGGATCGTCTTCGCGGGCGATCATTGCACGCACGTGATCGGCTGGCAGGAAGGCGCGGCGCTTTCCGCGCGCCGGGCGATCAACCTAATCGCCGAACATATGCGGAAGGCGTGAGGGCGAGCTACTCTCTGCGAAGCCCGCCGGAAAAGCGGATCGGCCGATCCGTGTGGAAATATTTCTTATACGCCGCAATCCAATCCCTCGAAATGTCCTGCTGCGCCGTGCCGAGATCGAGTTGGCCGGAACATACCAGTTGGTGGAGATGCGCTTCCAAAGCGTCCTTCACGTGCGCATTCCAGACGGTTTTCGAGTAAGGCTCCGGCCATAGATTCTGGATGTCGTCGGATCCGCCGAGCTCGGGCGTGATCAGGTAATCCACTTCGTAGGCGGTTGGTTCGGCGTCCCCGATGCCATATTCCTCAAACACTTTTCGACGCAGCGACGCCGGAACCATGCCTGCCGCATTTCCGGCTTCGTCCCGGCAGATCTGATCCTTGAGCACGGGACGAACCGCTCCAGGCGTCAGGTTTGGTCGAGGGATCGCAGCGGCGGCTCTGAGGGATGCCGGCCAGAACTTCCGCGATCCAAACTGGGCGACAAATAGAATGCACAGACCCAGCGCCAAAGCCGCGCCAGCCGCGGCGGCAGGACGACCGGTCAGGGCGGCGGGAATCGGCCGCCGCTGGTTCGTACTTTGCGCCAGCGCTTCCAACTCCGCCTTCAATCGAGCTCGGGCGCCCGCCACCGGCGGCAGGGCCTCATCGAGATGTGAGCGCATTTGAACGAAACCGGCGATCGTCTCTTCGATGCGCCGCATGCGGGCGCGACACGTCCAGCACGCTGCTAGATGCGCGCGCACTCTCGCCGCGCGCCAGGAGCCCAACTCGCCGTCCGCCGCCAGAACCAATTCTTCATCCGACAAATGAGAGTACTCAGAGAGCATGATTAACCTCCGTCCGCGCGGCTGAGACGAGCGAGCGACCGACCCAGGGAAACGGACACTGCCGCCGGGGATATTCGCAGAACTTCCGCGATCTCCCGATACACCAAACCCTCGGCGCGCAAGTGCAGGCAGTACTGGTCTTGTTCCGGCAACGCGCGCAGAACCGCCCGCAAGCGTTGCTGCCTTTGAAAATGGATCGCTTGTTCTTCCGGATTCGCCGAGTCGAACCTGGCCGACAGCGCCTCGCTCGATTCCCCGGCGTTCCGCGCCGCCTTGCGGTTCGCCTCGCGCCGCTTCAGAGCCAGATTGTGAGCCACCCGAAACATCCATCCCTGCAAGTTGTGACGCGGCTTGCGGCGTTGTATGTGCTGGAATAGGGAGAGAAAGACCTCTTGAATGATCTCCTCGCCGTCCTCGGGAGAAAGGCCGAACGATAAAGCGTAACGTAACAGCCGGTCGCGGAACTGATCGAAGAGCTGGATCACTTCTTCTTCGACCGCGGAAGGCGCGCGTTCGGACGCCCTCGCGGCGCTGAAGGGCAGTCCTACAGCCGAGTCTGATTGGTGAGCCGACATCCCGATGAGCTTACCTTCAATTGTATATTCCGCTCCGCAACGTCTTGTTCACGCTTTTTTTG
>JBEKHQ010000616.1:0-3210 GCA_050012195.1 Bryobacteraceae bacterium
AATTCGATCAGTCGCCGCCGATGTCCGGATTCCTCCTCGCGCATGCCATCAAAGACCGCAGCGGAGGCGGCAAAGTTCTCGCGCAGGCCTTCGGCGTACTCGGCATACACTCGTTCGTCGTCCTCCTCGAGCGAGATGGCGAGCGCCAGAATCTCGCGCTCCGTGAGGCTGTCGAAGCTTCGCATATCTCTACAGTATGCCGCTTAAGCGCGCAATCGGACGAAGAACCAAACCACTCCGGTCACCAGCAGCGCGGACGCGGAAACCGGCACGGCGCGATGCATCCATCGCAGCCGAACGAGCTGCTTGACGATCACCGCGAACACGGCGATCAGCAGCAGCTCGGCGATCGCTACGCCGCCGAGAAAGGTCGGAAGGTGGTATCCGCTCTCGGTGAGAAATAGCGAAAAGCAGGCGCCGTGAAACAGACCGAGCACGCCCACCACCAGCCAGCGCAGGCGGGAATGTGGAAGCAGGATAATCTCGAAAGCGAGATAGGCGATGGTGAGCGCGGCGGCGGCCTCGATGAAGCGCGGCGGAAGGGTGGCAGCGAAGCGCGGGGCTAGAACGCACGCCAGAGTTTCGGCAATCAGAAACGAAGCTGTGAGAGCAAGCAGTTCGCGCCACGTGCGCGCGGCCAGCACCAGGCTCGCGATAAAAAGCAGTGGCGCCAGGCCCGCGGCGGCGCGCATGAAGCCGGCGGTCGATTCCCGCAGCGCCGTTTCGAGCGCGGTGGGCGGCCGGAATCGCACTTCAGCGGTGGTGAACGATATGTCAAACACCGCCTGATCGCTCTTGTCGCCGCGATACGCTCGCAGCAAGTGGACGTGATTCGGCACCGTCACGGAGGCTATGGTGCATTCGACGTCCAGAGCGTCCACCGGGGCGGGGAACAGGTAATCGGCGGTGCAGACGTACGTGCCTTGCTGGTCGGCACAGGACGCATTAGTGGCTTCTGCCCAAACGCCGCCGCTCTTGAATCGAATGTGCTGGAGCAGCGTGACTTCCGGGTCGCGGACGTGCGCTACTTCGTACATCGGGATTCTCAGTTCGTAGCGGGCGCGATCGCCCACCACCTTTAGGTCGCCCGTGCTCATGCTCACCATGTGAGCCGCCACCGGAACGGCGAAAAGAAAAACCGCAAGACGCGGGCGCATCGTTCAGCCCTTAACCGGATGGTGGGAACGCCCGCGTTGCAATCGCACGAAAAGCACGCGCAGCGTTGCGATCACCGGCACCGAGAAAAACATGCCCATCACGCCTGCAATCTGGTCGCCGGCCAGCACGCCAAACAGCACCAGCACCGGGTTCAGCTTAACGCCGCGTCCCATCAGGAAAGGCGACATTACGTAATCCTGAAACATGCGGAGGAGAATCCAGAAAATCACATATAAGAGCGGATGGCTGTAACCCGCCAGGCCGGTGACCAGAAGAATCAGGAGACCCGCGCCGGCGGGTCCTACCACGGGAAGAAACTCGCCGACACCGGCGCACATGGCCAGCAGGACGGCATAGGGCGCGCCGGAAATGCCCAAAAAAAGGCTGTTGACGACGAAGCCGGAGCACGCCAGCAGCACCAGCGCGCGAATGTAGTCGCCGAGCAGACGATTGACGTCGTCAAGAATGTCTTCCACGATTGGCCGCCGATGCGGGTCGAATAGGCTGTTGACGGCGTTCACGCGCATCGCGGCGCCGTCCTTGAGGAAGAAGAACGCGAGGATGGGGATCAGGACGAGATAGATCAAGTACTTTACGCCGGACAAGATTTGGCCCCCAATGTTCCTCAGGTAAGGCACGAATTGCTGGCCGCCAGAGTTCAACTGGTCTTGCAACCAGCTAGCGATTTTCTGGCGAGCCGGCTCCAACCAGGAAGGCAGCGGGATCTGATCGATCCACGAGCGATTCTTGAGCAGATCCGGCAGACGCGATGCGAGGTTGTTGGCTTCGTCCACCAGCCGCGAGCCGAGCGTAAGAGCCAGTCCTAAGAGGGCGCCGATCAGCAACAGAAAGACGATGGCCAGCGCAACGCCCGGCGGGACCTGGCGCGGAGTGAAGCGTTCCACCAATCCGACCAACGGCATAAGCAAATACGCGAACAGTAAGGCGATCATGAAAACCACGAGAGTTTCGCGGATCAGGTAGGCCGTGGCGACGAGCAATGCCAGCAAGAACACGGTCCAGGCCGCACGCGCCGCGCGAGGATCGATGCCCAACATGGACTCAGCATAGCGTGAATTCGGAAAGATGCACGCTCGGTATCTGTCGCGCCAGACGCAACGTTGCGTCGCGGCCTGTAACCGCCGTGTAAAGAAAATGGAACTCGATGCTCGCACGGTCCGAAAAACAAATTGGTATTGCAGGCAGGCTGGAAGTACTGTAATGTTGTTGTAATATGCTCGAGGCACTGTTGGGTAGCCTACAGTGCAGCTGAGCGTGATCGTTGTGGATTCTTGAATGTGTAACGGTGTGACAGTTCACCGCGGGATCCAATTTTTGAAACTCAAGGAGAAGGTTCAATGAACCGTAGGACAATGGAAATTCTGCCCGGAATCGCTGCACTAGCGGCGGGCCGGGGAATTGCGCAAGCCCAGGAAGCGGCCCCAATTTCGGGGAAGCTGTCGCACAAGGCGATAGGCAGCCTCACTCGTCTGAAGTCCTTTTCCAAGATCCCGAAAAGCGCGGTTAAGCAGACCAAGTACATCAGCTTCGTAGCGACGCTGTTGTCGCTCACATCGAACCAGCGGACCCAGGCGGAAAGCATCTTCGCCAGCGCGGCAGCGTCGGAAGCGGCCTTGAAGCAAAACATGAAGGCCGCCCGCGCGAGTCTTGCCGAAGCGGTCAAGAGCAACAATAGCGCCGCGATCAGCAAGGCTTCAGTGGAGATTGGAGCATTAACGGCGCAACGCCACACGATCGGCGCCAACGCGCACTCCACGTTCTTCCAAATTCTCACCGAGGCGCAGCAGGTAAAGTTCAATCAGTTTAGAAGCTAGCAGGTAGCATCGGGAACGTCTGGGACTGTGACATCCACTCCGGGCGGCCGGCCTTACATTGGGTGCAACGCAGCGAACCGCAGTGTGTTTAATGCAGTAGAAATGCTTTTCCATTGCGGGAGCCCCCGGAAGCGGCTGGTAGTATGTTTGCTCGCGGCGAGTGCCATTTCAGTCGTGCACAGCCAAACGCTGACCTTGGCGCCTGCCGCGAACTCGC
>JBEKHQ010000617.1:0-3209 GCA_050012195.1 Bryobacteraceae bacterium
AACCCCGCCGCCGCGCTTAACCAGCCCTCCTGCGCGGCGATTTCCGGGAGAATCCAAAACAGCGCGACGCCCACCAACAGTCCTCCGCTGAACGGCAGCAGCCGGCGCGAGAAGCCGGGTACTTCGGCCAGCCGGATTCCCGCCGCCGCTCCCACTAGCGCGAGAATCACCAGGCCGATCAAAAGCGTGTAAATCCCCATTCCTACCCTTCACTGTAACCCGCCTTGCCCTCGGCTTAACGGCAAATGGCGTGGTATGCTGAGGTTTGTCCTCGTAGAGGAGCGGAGGTCAACAGTAGCCGGTCGCGTGGTTCCGGAAGCTTCGGAGCAGCCGGCGAAAGGGACCAATTTATTCCGCCGAAACTTTGCCGCGGCAGCTTCGCCGGGCGCGGTTGGGGGGCCAGGCTAATACCTGCCCACTGTCATCCGCATCTCGTGGACTCGAGATTGGATGGAGCGCTACAGGGAAGCACGCGGCTCGAACGCGTCCCCCTCCTCCATTCCCGTCATCCGGCTATGAATGTTTTCGAACTTACGCGCGCGCTAGTGGACGTCGAGTCGATCACCGAGAACGAGGAGCGAATCGGCGACGTCTTGTTTACTCACGTTTCCGAGCTCGCGTCGCGCTATCACGGGCAAGCGGAGCGCATCGAAGTGGCGCCGAATCGCTTTAACGTTTTCGCGCACTGGGGCGATCCCCGAGTGACGCTGTCCACCCACATGGACACCGTTCCGCCGTTCTTTCCTTCCCGCGACGACGGAAAAAATATCTGGGGCCGCGGCGCCTGCGACACCAAAGGCATCATCGCGTCGATGCTGTTCGCCGTTCGCGAGTTGCTCGAGCAAGGCCACCGCGACCTGGCGATGCTTTTTGTGGTGGGCGAGGAGCGCAATAGTAATGGCGCCTTGCACGCCGCCCAGCATCCGCGCGGATCCAAATTCCTGATCAACGGCGAGCCGACGGAAAACAAGCTGGCTCTCGGCTCCAAAGGCGCGCTTCGTTTGGAACTGATCGCGGGCGGCCGCATGGCGCACTCCGCCTACCCCGAGCTCGGAGAATCGGCCATCGAAAAACTGCTCGACGCTTTGGTTCGCATCCGAAAACTTCCGCTTCCCACCGACAAGATTCTCGGACCCAGCACGCTCAACATCGGAACTATCTCGGGCGGGCGCGCGCCCAACGTCATCGCGGATCACGCCCGCGCTGAGCTGTTCATCCGCTTGGTTGACGACGGCGACGCGACTCGCGAGGCTGTCCGGCGCGCAATCGATGGCCAGGTGGATCTTCGGGAGCTGTTGACCGTGCCGGCCGTGCGCTTGGGCTCGCTGCCCGGTTTTGAAACCACGGTGGTCGCTTTCACCACCGACATTCCAGTCTTCGGCGGCGCCTGGGGCGAACCTTACTTGCTCGGGCCTGGGTCGATCCACGTCGCGCACACCAGCGACGAACACATACCCAAGGACCAGCTCATCGAAGCCATCCAAATTTACAAACGAATGATTCTGCAACTATCGGCGAGAAACTAAAATCATGGAAACCAAAATCCCCGTAGGTATCTTAGGCGCCACCGGAATGGTCGGCCAGCACTTCGTGAAATTCCTCGAAAACCATCCTTGGTTTGAGCTCGCCTGGGTCGGCGCGAGCGACCGCTCTTCCGGAAAGCTCTACCGCGAAGCCACCAGTTGGCGTCTCGGCGGATCGATGCCCGCGGGCGTGGAAAGCATGCAGGTTCAAGATTGCAAGCCGGGCAATGCTCCGCGCCTGGTTTTCTCGGCGACCGATGCCTCCGTCGCCACCGAGATCGAGCAGGCCTTCGCCACCGCCGGCCACGTGGTGGTCTCCAACTCGCGCAATCATCGCATGGATCCCGACGTCCCGTTGCTGATTCCGGAGATCAACCCCCAACACCTGAAGATCATTCCCCTGCAACAACGCCTGCGCGGGTGGAATGGCATGATCGTAACCAATCCGAACTGCGCCACGATGGTGCTGGCCATGGCGCTTGCGCCCCTGAAACAATTCGGCATTACTACCGTTGTCGTCACCACCATGCAGGCCATTTCAGGCGCGGGATATCCGGGCGTCGCTTCCATGGACATCAACGCCAACGTCATCCCCTTCATCGGCGGCGAAGAGGAAAAAATGCAGCAGGAGACGCAGAAGATCCTGGGCGATTTCACGGGCGACGCGATTCGTTCGCTACCGGCCAAGGTGAGCGCGCAGTGCAATCGCGTGCCAGTGGTGGACGGCCACATGGTTGCCGCGAGCTTCGCGCTGGAGCGCAAACCGCCGGTGGCCGACGTGATTCAGGCGCTCGCCAGTTTCACCAGCGTTCCGCAGCAGCGCAAACTGCCCAGCGCGCCGCAACACCCCATAACCTACATGCCGCAACAGGACCGTCCGCAGCCTCGCCGCGATGCCGAACGTGACCACGGCATGGGCACGTTCGTCGGCCGCGTGCGCGAATGCCCCGCCCTTGGCTACAAATTAATCGCTCTGCAGCACAATACCATTCGAGGCGCGGCCGGAGCCGCGGTCTTGAACGCCGAGCTGATGTATTCCGAAGGACTGCTCGACTGATGATCGTCATGAAGTTCGGCGGAACCTCCGTCGAATCGGCCGTTGCCATCGAACGCGTCACCGGAATCGTCAAATCGCGGCTGGATCGAAATCCGATCGTAGTGGTATCGGCCATGGGCAAGACGACAAATCGCTTGCTCACAATCGCGAACTTGGCCGTGTCCGGGAAGCGCGAGGAAGCTTTGCGCGAGTTGGTTTCGTTGCGCGACTATCATCTGCGCGAGTCCGGAATGGAGCGCACCGTCGACGAACATTTCCAGGAGCTCTCCGAACTGGTGAAGGGCCTGGCCGTGCTCGGCGAGCTGACCCCTCGGTCCATTGACGCCATTTCCAGTTTCGGCGAGAGGCTATCCAGCCTGATCGTTACGAATTTCTTCCAGCATCATGGCCTGAGCGCGGCTCATCTCGATTCCCGAAAAGTGATCGTCACCGATCACCGTCATACGCAAGCTGCTCCGCTGCTCGAAAAGAGCTACGCCAAGCTCGCCGCCGCAATTCCGCCGCTGGCCAAGAATCACGTTGTCGTGATGGGCGGCTTCATCGCCGCGACGGAGGACGGCGTCACCACCACGCTCGGCCGGGGCGGTTCCGACTTCACGGCATCGCTCGCGGGCGCGGGCATCGGCGCC
>JBEKHQ010000618.1:0-4637 GCA_050012195.1 Bryobacteraceae bacterium
GTATGAAGACTGGCGGATGCTGATCGCCTCGTCTCAATTTGACTCGCTCGACCTCCGGGACGCCTATCAGTTGGTCCACGATGCGCTCGCCCCGGGGGGATTCACGGCCGCCAATACACCACCCATCATGATCCTTCCCATGAAAGATCCGTCCATTAAAGCGCTGCGCCGGCTCTTCGGAAAGACCAAGAGCGTCCAGGGGATGCGGCTCGGCGGCCAACTTATCGGGGATCGCTTCGTTGAAGACGCCTACGTCTATCGGATCTCATAGGACGGCCGACGGCCAGCCAATATGGTATGCTAGTCCAGAGTTGGCATGCTACCAATTGGCGCGTTAGATCCGGACTCGGCATCCCCGCTCTATCGCCAACTCTATCTAAAAATTAAGGATCTGATCGAATCCGCGCAAATTGCCGGGGGTGGTCGCTTGCCCGCCACGCGTGAATTGGCTGGCCAACTTGGACTGAACCGCACCACCGTTTCTGCCGCTTACGAACTCCTGGAATCCGAGGGACTGATCTCGGGCCACGTCGGCCGCGGCAGCTTCGTAGCCAGTGGAAATGCGAAACGAACCCAACTCGATTGGCGCGCGCTGTTGGGATCTGCGTCCGCCCCCTCGCCCGCCTCACCCGCTTCCACGCCACTGGCCAGTTTCTCCAGCTCGCGGCCTTCCGAACTCCTGTTCCCGCTTGAAGAGTTTCGTGCCACTTGCATGGAAGTCATCCAAAGCTCGGAGGCGCAGACCATTCTGCAACTCGGCTCGCCTTCCGGCTATCCTCCGCTGCGCCGCTATCTGCTCGACCTGGCGCGCGAGGAAGGCGTGGCGCGGGATTCCGACGACATCCTTATTACTAGCGGATGCCAGCAGGCGTTTAGCCTGCTCCAGGCCACGCTGATCCGGCCGGGCGACGCGGTGCTGCTCGAAGACCCTGTGTATCCGGGAATGAAGAACGTCTTCGAGCGATCCGGCGCGCGCCTGATCGGCGTTCCCGTCGGGCCCAACGGCCTGGACGTCGAAGCGCTCGAACGCATCGTCGATCGCGAATCGCCGCGGCTGCTGGCCGTCACTCCGAATTTTCAAAATCCCACCGGCGCCACCATGCCGCTGGCCGCGCGCAAGGATCTGTTGCGAATCGCCCAGCGAGCGGGCGTCGTTGTGATTGAGAACGACATTTACGGCGCGCTGGCCTACGAAGGCGATGCGATCCCCACTGTCAAGCTGCTCGATGAAACCGGCGACACCATTCTATTGCGCAGCTTTTCGAAGCTGGCGTTTCCCGGACTGCGGGTCGGGTGGGCAGTCGGCCCGCGCGCTCTGATCGAAAAGCTGACGGAGGCCAAACAGTGGAGCGACCTGCATACCGATCAGCTATCCCAAGCCATCCTGCTGCGCTTCGCTCAATCCGGACGCCTCGAGCGACACCGTCAGCGCATGCTCGAAGCCGGCCGCGAACGTTTACGCGCGGTGCTGGAAGCCTGCGAAAAACATCTTCCCCGGGATGCAACGTTCACGCGGCCTCGCGGCGGAATGAGTCTCTGGATACGCTTGCCCGAGCCCTTGGATGCGGCTGAGTTGCTGCCGCGCGCCGAGCGCGAAGGCGCCACCTATTTGCCCGGCAAGTATTTCGCGGTCACGCGGCCGGAGCCGAACAGTTTACGAATCAGCTTTGCCGGGATGGCGCCGGACCGGATTGAATCCGGAATCGCCGCCCTCGGTCGTATTTTCAAACTTGAGCTGGAGCGCGCGCGGGCCCATTCCCCGCTGGCAGAGACTCCGGCCATGGTTTAGACGAATGGTTTAAGGAGAACCCGAATGTACATGGACGAAAGCCTGCGCTTGAAGATCGGCCTGGCCGAGATGCTGAAAGGCGGCGTGATCATGGACGTGACCAACGCCGAACAGGCCGTTATTGCCGAAAAGGCGGGAGCTACCGCAGTCATGGCGCTCGAGCGAGTGCCCGCCGACATCCGCAAAGAGGGCGGCGTGGCGCGCATGGCGCCCATCTCGAAGATCCGCGAGATCATGCATGAGGTCAGCATTCCGGTGATGGCCAAGGCCCGCATCGGCCATTTCATGGAGGCGCGCATTCTGGAAGCGCTCGCAGTGGACTACATCGACGAGAGCGAAGTCCTCACGCCGGCCGACGAAGAGCATCACATCGACAAGCGCGACTTCAAGGTTCCGTTCGTGTGCGGCGCTCGCAATCTCGGCGAAGCGCTGCGGCGCATTGCCGAGGGCGCCGCCATGATCCGCACCAAGGGCGAGGCCGGTTCGGGCAATATCGTCGAAGCCGTTCGCCACATTCGCACCATCGTGAAGGAAATGAAGCAGCTCACCGTTCTCGGCCATGAAGAACTGGTGGCGGAGTCGAAGAAATTGCAGGCGCCGCTCGAGCTGGTGGAAAGCGTCGCGAAGCACGGAAAACTCCCTGTGCCCAATTTCTCGGCCGGCGGTATCGCCACGCCCGCCGACGCCGCTCTGGTCATGCAGCTCGGCGCGGAAGCCATTTTCGTTGGATCGGGAATCTTCAAATCGTCCGATCCGGAAGCGCGCGCCCGCGCCATCGTGAAAGCCGCCACCTATTTCAACGACCCGGCCAAGCTGCTCGAAGCCAGCGAAGAACTGGGCGTCGCCATGTTCGGCATCGACATCGCGAAACTCCCGGAATCGGAGCTGCTGCAAACCCGAGGCTGGTGATGGGCGACGGCCCCCGAAAAAAGGTCGGCGTGCTCGCGCTCCAGGGCGATTTCGAGGCGCACGTGAGAGCCTTGGGGCGCGCCGGCGCCGACGCCGTCGAGGTTCGGTCGGCCGATGATCTGGGAAAAGTCGACGGCTTGGTAATCCCGGGCGGCGAAAGCACCACCATGTGGAAGTTGCTGGAAGAGGAACACCTGATTTCGCCGCTGCGCGAATTCGCGAGTCGGCGCCCAGTCTTCGGAACCTGCGCAGGCGCTATCCTGCTGGCGTCCGAAGTCGCCCATCCCGCTCAACCCTCGCTCGGCCTGATGGACATTGGGATCGAGCGCAACGGGTATGGCCGTCAACTGGACAGCCGCATCGCGCGCCTCCAAACCGAGGGCCTCGACGGCGATCTGGAGGCGGTGTTCATCCGCGCCCCGATCATTCGCCGAGTCGGCCGCGACGCCAAAGTGTTAGCCAGCTATCAAGGCGACCCGGTGCTGGTGGAACAAGGCCGGCATATGGTCGCGCGCGCGTATGGCGCGGACGTGCTGTCGGCTCGCAGCGCTGGGCTTGCGCCGGCGCTCGCCATACAACCGCTTACCCACAAAGTCATGCTCGAGAAGAACATCGATTTGGGACAAATCTACCCGAAGAGCATCGACATGCTGTCGGAGGATTTCGATTTGGTGATTAACATGTCGGGCCAAGCCAAGCCGCTCGACACCCGTGCTCCGATTGAGACCTGGGACGTCCGCGATCCCATCGGCGAGTCGGAAGCGGTTTACCGGCAGGTGCGCGACGAAATCGAACAACGCGTAATGCGTTTGGTGTTAGCGATGCGCACGCGCAAGCCGCCGAAATCGGAGGCGCATGCGCCGGAAAGCCCGGCTCGCAAGACGCATGCCCAAGCCGGCCCGGCTCCAGTTGACACTCGTCGCCGCAGTCCCCGACAATAGGATCGTCCTACCGCAACGCGGATGTGGCGGAATTGGCAGACGCGCTAGATTCAGGTTCTAGTTCTCGCAAGGGAGTGGAGGTTCAAGTCCTCTCATCCGCACCAAAGAAAACAAAGAGTTTAGAAGAAAGAGTCCGCCGTCGCCAGTGGGCTTTACTTTTTGCAACTAACAAACAAACTAGCAAATGTTCAGGCGGATTTGCTAGTTCGGCCGGCGGCTCCAGGCGTCAGGTTCCGGCGGCGAGGCAATTTCACAGAATCGCCGCTCAAGCGGCGTCTCGATTTCAACTCCTCTCGGATGATGCGTCGCAGCGTCTCCTCGAACTTCGGTACCTTCCCGTCGAGATACTCCCGCAAAGCCGCGTTGATGAGCGTTTGATACCCGGCCGTGCCCCCGGATTCCTCCGCCATTCGAAAGAAGCGATCCACAATATCATGGTCCAGGCGAATCGTGATTCGGGTCTTGCCCTCGGGCTCAGGCTCCGGCGGAAGCACTCTGCCCCGCTTCCCCTTACTGAAGTCGTATTTATCCTTCATCGATCTGCCTCGTATTCCTCGCGTTCGTGAGTTTCCGCGGGACGTGGGGAGATAATCCGAATGTTCTTCCCACGCCAAGTGTAGGCCACTACGAGCAAGCGGCCCGCCGCCCCCATCCCAAGCGTGATGAACCGCTGTTCGCTCGGATCGGATTCGTCATCCACGATTGTGATTGCGTAGGGATCGTCAAACACCGGAATTGCCTCTGGCATGCGGACGCCGTGTTTGCGAAAATTGGTTCCGGCTTTATTCTCTTCGTCCCACTCGAAACCCACGCACTTTCTAGTGTAAGGACGCTTTGTACATACGTCAAGTTGGGCAACAGCTTTCCCGTGTTCTCCAGTTTCTACTGCTTGCCGCCGAAGTAGTATGTGGTATGCGGCGCCCTCAGTCCTGCTCGTCTGAATCTTTCATGGACCGCATGATGCTGAGCGGCCATGATCGGCATGGGGTTCTATTGAT
>JBEKHQ010000619.1:0-3578 GCA_050012195.1 Bryobacteraceae bacterium
ACCCCTGCAGCAATCCCATGCGCGTGTCGCTGGCGCCGAGATCGCGCTGGATCGGGCTCACCAGCAAGCTGAGAATCTGCCGGTCCACGAACGAGAGCATGTAGCACAGCGTCAGGACGCCATCGATCCCAACAACGGTAGATGCACCGTTCCCATTTTCATCACCGCATCGACAATGCTTCCGCCGACCGCGAATGCCAGCCCCGAACCGAGCAGAGCGCCGAGATAGAAAACGCTGGTCGCGGTGGCCAGCCGTTCCGGCGGAAAGTAATCGGAAATGATCGAAAAGGCGGCGGGATTCAAGGTGGCTTCACCAACGCCCACGCCCATGCGCGCCAGGAACAACGACAGGAAGCTTCTGGCGACGCTGCAACCGGACGTGAATACGCTCCACACCGCGACGCCGGCCATCACCAGATTGCGCCGATTACGAGTGTCGACCAGGCGTCCCAAGGGAAGCCCAGCCAAGGTGTAGAAGATGGCGAAAGCCAACCCCTGCAGCAATCCCATGCGCGTGTCGCTGGCGCCGAGATCGCGCTGGATCGGGCTCACCAGCAAGCTGAGAATCTGCCGGTCCACGAACGAGAGCATGTAGCACAGCGTCAGGACGCCATTTCGTATTGAAAGGTCCACTTCAGCGGCAATTCTTGCGGGATATAGCACAGGCGATCGTCGCAGGCTTGATACCGCAGCGTGCCTTCCACCGTGAAGTTGCCGGCCGCGTCGACCAAAGGCTTGAGCTTCGCCTCCGGGCCGATGACGATGTCGCGCGCCAGCCGGAATTGGCCGCGAAACACCGGCACTGTTTCGTCGATAGCCTTGAGATAAAGCTTCTCGGACGGCGGAAAGTTTACCTCCCCGGCCGCAGCGGATTCTGAGTCCTTCATTTTCCAATCGATGGCGATGTAGCCTTCCACGCCGGGCGCGTATACGTGCATATTCGGCTTCAAGTCGATCGCGAGCGCCAGCGCCACGCGTTGGCCGGGGGCGACCATGGAATTACTCGCGGCCGCGGTAAGCGTGAGCTGCCGCCCCTCCACTTCGGTCTTAGCGGAATCGGGAGTCGCGCCGAATTCATGCACCAGAATATCGGCCGAGGTGTATCGCTCCCGGAAATCATCTTGAAAATACTTGGCGACGATTACGCCTTTCGCGTCCACCAGGAACGATCCCGGATAGGGGACGCCGAAGAATGCGCTGTCCTTGGCTACGGTGTCGTTCAAGATGTTCAACTCCCGGATGAGCCGCGAATCCGGATCGGAGAGCAGCGGGAAATGGATCCCTTTGCGGTCGGCGAAATTACGGAGCACGACCGCGCTGTCGTAGCTCACCGCCGCCACGGCCAAGCCCCGCTTTAGGAACTCGTCCTTATTATGTTCCAGCTCCACGAGCTGGGCTTTGCAATAGGGTCACCAATCCGCCGATCGATAGAAAAGGATCAAGGCGCCCTTCGGTCCAAGCAGGCTTCGGAGACTGCGGGCCTTGCCGTCCTGATCCTGCAGCTCGAAGTCCGGCATCTTGCTTCCCTGCGCAGGACCGTATTCGCGCGCCACGAGAATACTTGCAGCCATGAAACCAAGCGCGGCGATTTCCACGCCTTTGAGCATGCTTCCATAGTAGCCGAGAGCAGCCTAGGTTACGGACGCAAATGTCACGTTAAAGAGTCTTAACCATGTAATAACAAACCCCCTTGATTCCTAGCTGGGAAGCGGTTAAGCTTTGGGGGAACGCGTTGAGAGTGATGAATCACTCAGCGAGGATTCAGACCATAAGGGAGGCAGTTAATGAATCGCAGAAAATTTACCATCGCTCTTGGGACGGCGACCGCAGGATTAGTGGCAGGCTCCGCGTTATTCGGACAGGACACGCCACCACCGAAGAAGACCAAGGCCGCCAAGCACGATTGCAAGGGACAGAATGCCTGTAAGGGACAGGGCGGCTGCAAGACCGGCGACAATGGTTGCGCCGGCAAGAACTCCTGCAAAGGCAAGGGCGGTTGCGCCGTTCCTCCGAAAAAGTCATAACCAAGCCAGTTCAAATCTGAGTATTCCGAAGAAGGCCGGGGAGCGTCTGGGGCGCCTCCGGCCTTCGCCTTCTGCATAATGCGAAAACTGCCCGTTCTCACCCTGCTAGTTTCCATCCAACTGACACACGCGTCGGATTTTCAAATCGAAGCCAACATCCACTACGATCGTTACGCAGAAACGGTGGTCGATATTCTGCAGGCCCGCGCGCCGGCTCTCAAGAACCGGCCGGGCGCGATCATGATTCACGGAGGCGGCTGGGTGGAAGGCGAAAAAGAGAGCGTAGTGGAGCGCTTTTGCGTTCCGCTTATCCAGCACGGCTTTGTGGTTGCCAACGTCGAATACCGCTTGGCGAAAGCGGCGCCGGCGCCTGCCGCCGTGCATGATGTTCTCAACGCCGCGAAGTGGTTTCACAGCCACGCCGCCGACTACAAAGTGGACGCGGACCACATCCTGGTGATGGGCGATTCCGCCGGCGGCCACCTGGCTTTGATGACGGGCATGACGCCGGCTTCGGCCGATCTCGGAACCGCGACGAAAATCGCCGCCATCGTCGATTTCTACGGTATCGCCGACGTGGCGGATCAGATCGAGGGCGCGCATCGGCGCGACTATGCCGAGGCTTGGATTCCCGAACAACCCGATCGCATGGAACTGGCGCGCCGTCTTTCGCCCATCAGTTATGTTCGCAAGGGTCTGCCTCCGATTCTGGCGATCCATGGCGATGCCGATTCGGTGGTTCCGTTCGAGCAGAGCGTTCGACTTACCGGCGCGCTCAAATCGGCCGGTTCCGACGCCGAGCTGATCGCGGTTCCAGGCGGCCAACACGGTTTTTCTCCCGAAGAGATGGATAAACTCTGGCCGCAAATTTTCAAGTGGCTGAAGAAACACAAAATCACTTCCTAGCATGGCTCTCCTTACGCTCATCCGTCACGGGCAAGCATCCTTTCTCGAACCCAATTACGACAAGCTCTCCGAACGCGGCGAACGGCAGTCGCGGCATTTGGGCGAGTATTGGGTGAAAACCGCAGCCCGTTTCGATCAAATCTACTATGGGCCCGCGTGCCGTCACCGCGGAACCGGCGACATTGTCGGCGACGTCTATCGCGAAGCCGGTCTGGAATGGCCCGCGCCCGTGACGTTGCCGGAGCTGGATGAATATCCGGGCATCGGAGTGATGCGGACGTTTCTGCCCGGCCTCATGGAAACCCACGAAGACATTCGCGCGCTGGAAGCCGAGTTTCGACAGGCCGGCGAACGCGCCGTTGCGGTGCGAGTCTACGACAAACTGTTTCAGCGCATCACGCGAATGTGGGTGGACCAGGAACTGGACGCGCCGGAAGTGGAAAGCTGGAAGAACTTTTGCGATCGCGTGGCGCGGGGGATCTGGGCGATTCGGGAGCGAGCGGACAAGAACGGGCGAATCGCCGTGTTTACCTCGGGCGGCGTGATCGCGGCGACGGCGAGGCTGGCTTTCGACTTGGCGCCGCAACGAACGCTGGAATTAAGCTGGACCTCGCGCAACGCCAGCTACACCGATTTCCTCTTTTCGCC
>JBEKHQ010000620.1:0-3203 GCA_050012195.1 Bryobacteraceae bacterium
TCTTCTTTCTTAACTGTCACCGGATTGGCAAAGCGGTATTCGAAAAGCTCGCCGAGATCCTCCGATACAACGTCCATGGCCACGTTGCTGGGACTGACGGAGAAGTTCTCGCCAGCCTGACCAGTCCTTACAAGGGACCCCGTACTCCGAGCTTGCATGCGGCTAGGCGCACCGGCCGGCGGCGGTGACGGCATTGCTCCTGTGCCCAGGGCGCCGGAATAAACCACCGGACCGGCCGCGCGATCCTCCGGCAACTCCACCGTCTGGCGCGGCACGTACTTCGGCTCGTAAAGCTTGCTGATAAATGAAATCGGACGCCCGGAGACCACTGCCAGCCGGACGTTCGTCCAATCCTCACCGGTGGTGTTGTCGATAATCGCCCAACCTTCCAAGGTCGGCTCGGCCTTCTCGCCGAAAATGAGCCGATAGCTGGATTTCCAAACCGGCGTCGGGATCATGTAATTGGCCGCGATCTGGCGATCCTTGGCGTCGGAGGAATCGATGTAGATGCTGCGCGTTTGCTGCGAGCGGGATTGGTTCACCATGGCCAGGTAGTCTTTCACCTGCGCCTGCAGCTTGGGGTCGGCGAATCGGATGGCGCCCGCGGCCCCGAGATCGAAGCTCCGCAAGTCGCCCGAATCGAGCAAAAGAACCAGTTGCTCGCGCTCGGCGCGCTTGTCGTCGCCGGCCACTAGTCTTCCGCTGACGATCGTGCCATCCACTGTCTCCGCGCCAAATTTAATTTCGACTTTGGCGCCCTTCATCTGGTCAAGAAGTAACGCCAGAGAAGCTTGCTTCTCCAGCTGGAATGGAAAATCCGCGAGCTTTTCGTCCAGCGGTTGGCTCGAATCGTAGCGCAGGCCGGTAACCTTGCCGCCGTTTCGATCTTCCACCGTCAGCGACTTCAGCACGTCGTTCATATCCGACGCCTTGAAGTCCAGACGCGCGGATTCGCCCGGCCGCAGCGTGCCGGCGCGCTCGAAATAACCGACGCCGCTCTTGTAGAGAATCACTTCGCGGACCGGAAGATCGGCCGCGAATGCGCCTGCGGCAAGCGCACCGGCCAAGAGAAACGATGGTTTCATAGATGCCTCACCAGAGAGATGTCTTTCGAAGCCCGATCCTTTCAGGCGTGGACGGCTTATTCGCCCATTACCTTGATAATGACGCGTTTCGGGCGCTGCCCGTCGAATTCCGCGTAATAGACCTGCTGCCAAGGCCCGAAATCCAGCTTCCCATCCGTCACAGGAACGATCACCTGATGGTGAACCAGCAGGCTCTTCAGGTGCGAATCGCCGTTCGTCTCGCCGGTGCGGTGATGGCGGTAATTCTCGCGAAAAGGCGCCAGTTTTTCCAGCCACTCGTCGATGTCCGCCAGCAGTCCGTCTTCGGCGTCGTTGACCCAAACGCCCGCCGTAATGTGCATGGCCGAAACCAGAATCATGCCGTCGCGGATTCCGCTCTTTTCGAGAGCGGAGTTCACCTGCTCGGTAATGTTGATGTACTCGCGATGCTTTTTGGTGTTGAAAACGAGATGTTCGGTGTGAAAGCGCATACGTGTCGATGATAACGGACGCGGCGCGCGCCGCTTCCAGGAACGCGATATGCTGGGGGAGGTGCACACCCCCGGTTGAAATCTCAAATCGTCTGCGTTTCGCTGGCGATTGGTCTCGTTCTGGCGCAAGAAAGTCCGCCCGGCCCGCGGACGCAAAACAATCAAGAACAGAATCTGGACTCCACGGACGAACCACAACCGTCCGAGCTGCCCGATTCCGGACCGTCCATCCTGAGCCGCGACAATGGCGCGACGGTGCAGCCCGTCGGAAAACTTCTGGACCTCCGATTTTACGCCGACATTACCGGCGTGTACGATTCGGGCCTCACGCCCGTGGAGGTGAACGCGCAGGCTTCTTCCACCAACGCGGCCGGCTACGGCGTGGAAGCCGGCTTCGGACTGGTCGGCTCGCGAAAGTGGGAGCACGATCAGCTCAGCGTGGAGTATCGAGGCCGCTTTCGAGAATACGCCAACGACACGCTTCTCAACGGCACCGACCAGTTTCTGAAACTGGGTTACCGTCACGACTTCGAGCGACACCTCGCGCTCAACTTGAAAGAAACCGCCGGCACGACGACGCTCGCCAACGGAGAGTTCGCATACCTGCCGCTCACGAATGCGGACCTGTTCGCACTGCCCTCCAACGAGCTGTTCGATAACCGCACCAATTACCTGGAATCGCAGGCCGACCTGACGTGGGACAAAACCGCGCAGCTATCGTTCGAGGCCGGCGGCGAAGGATTTGTCGTGCGCAGAGATTCGCTGGCGCTGGCCGGCTTGAACGGCTACACCGCGCACGCCAACGTCGTCTACCGGCTCACTCGCCACCAGACCATTTCGGCCGGTTTCAAATACACGTCCTTCGATTTCGAACGGATTTTCGGAGGCGCGGCGCTGGAAACCGCGGCCATCGAGTATGCTGTCGAGCTGGGCCGCCACTTGGACCTCGCGCTCGAGGCCGGAGGCAGCCGCGTGGACGCGCGAGGATTGACCGTGGCGCCGATCGATCCGGCCATCGCCGCCATTATCGGCGAGAGCGTTGCCACAGTAACCTTCTCTCGAGTGCTCTACGTCCCGGAGCTGCAGTTCCAATTGGTGCGGCGGTTCCGCCGGTCTTCCTTGCGTCTGGGATTTTCCGACGGCGTCTCGCCGGGGAACGGCGTCTATCTTACTTCGCGCCTAACCTCGGCCACTTTGGGATATTCTTATATTGGTTATCGTCGGCTGACCTTGGCAGCCAACGGCGGTTACAGTCAACTATCCACGATCGGCCAAACATTGGGAAGATACTCGAACCTCGAAGCCGGCGGCGCCATGACTTATCGAATTGCCGGAGACACGCACTTGGAGATCCGCTACGATTTTCGCCACTACACCACGCAAAATTCGTTTTACAAAATGGACTCGAACCGGGTTAGCCTAGGCCTCGCTTACAGCCCCGGAGACACGCCGCTCTCCATCTGGTAAGCGTGGCTACCGCGAGAATTCTTCTAGTGGAAGACGAGCCGCCGCTCTTGCAGCTTGTTCAAAAATATCTGGAGCGGCAAGGTTTCGAGGTCGATCCGCACTCTTCCTCGATCTCCGCGCTGCGCAGCCTGGAACAGGCGCCCGGCCGCTACGACCTGGTGATGGCCGACCTCGGGCTTTC
>JBEKHQ010000621.1:0-6486 GCA_050012195.1 Bryobacteraceae bacterium
ATCGCTCGATCAGGCTGGCCTCAAAGCTGTCTCCGTTACTCAGGATCGTGAGAAGGGCGTTGTAACCTTGAGCGGAAATGTAGCAGCCGACGCCGACAAGTCAAATGCCGAGTCCATCGCAAAATCCGTCGCGGGCGCCGAGGTCGTATCCAACCAGATTGCGGTGATTCCGCCCGGCGCCGCGAGTGATGCTAAGAAGATGAACTCGGACCTGGACAAGGGTATCGAGGGGAACCTGGATGCGGCTCTGATCCAAGGTAGGCTCCACGAGAGCGTAAAGTACGCCGTCAAGAATGAAGTCGTAACACTGACTGGCGATGTCGACTCTCAGTCGAAGCGCGCGCAGGCGCAAGATGTCGCGGCTGCCGTTCCGAACGTGCAGCAGGTGGTGAACGAGCTGCAAGTGAAAGAGCAAAAGGCCAGCTCGTCGAATTAACAGGGCGCAACCATGACAAATGCCGAATTAAACACCTTCCGAAGAGCCTTGAAGAACAGAGAAGCGGAACTAGGAAGCAGGAGCAGACAGCGCGAGGCTCTAACGATCGAGACGAGTCCGGATGAGCTGGACCGAATCCAGCACGCGAGCGATCACGAGCAGGCGATGAACAATCTGGAACGCGAATACAATCGGATGCTCGAAGTGCGAATGGCGCTTCGCCGCATCGGGGACGGCACTTTTGGAATCTGCGTCGGCTGCGAAGAGGACATAAGTCCTAAGCGTCTCGCCGCGATTCCGTGGGCATCGTCCTGCATCGTTTGCCAGGAGGCTCCGGAGAAAACGCCCTGGAGCGAGATCAGAACGGCGGCTGTCTTAGCGGCTTGAATAACGCTCCAGAGTGGTTTTGCCGGAGCGGGGTATTGGGCAATTAGAAAGAACAGTGCTCTGCAAAATGAGCACAGGAGGAAATTATGCTTTGGACAATTTTCGCAGTGCTCTTGGTTCTATGGCTTCTGGGATTTGGTTTTAGCGTCGGCGGGAGCCTGATCCATTTACTACTGGTCTTAGCCTTGATCGTTTTCGTCATCAACCTGGTGAGCACCCGACGCGGCACAGCTTGAATCTTGGCGAGGGGGCGGCTAAGTCCAAAAAAAGGAATTTCATGACCGCTCCACTTTCCCTGCGAATAAGTTTGGTCGCATTTACACTCGCCGTCTCAGCCTCGGCCAACGCGCAGACGGCTTCCGGCAACTCGAACATTTCTCCCCTGTCCGCTGACATGCGGGCCGCCATGACGGGTAAATCCTGGAAGCCAGGCTGCCCCGTTCCGCTCAATGATCTTGCCGCCGTCCGAGTGACATATTTCGGCTTCGACGGCCTGACGCACGACGGAATCTTGGTCGTGCACAAACGGTTTGCCGCTGAGAGCTTGCAGATATTTCAGGAACTCTATGACGTCCGTTTCCCAATCAACAAGGTCTCTCCCTGGGAAGACTACGGCCCCGATGTATATGCGGCAGAGGACATCACCGTGGGCTTCTATTGCCAAAAAGCTCAGGACGCGCCGGTGTGGAGCGCTCACGCCTACGGTGTGGCTATCGATCTGAACCCGCGCGAGAATCCCTTTCTCGATCCGAAGCAAGGCTGGTGGCCAAAGACCTCTGCTGCTTTGGCGCCGCGCGACGGTGGCAAGGGCAAAATTTCCCTCGAAACCCAGGCATTCCGCATCTTTACTCAGCACGGATGGGCTTGGGGAGGCTTTTATGCCGGCGAGCCCGACCTGATGCACTTCTACAAATTCAGCATTGGGAGCACTCTTAACCCGCTTGATCGCCCCTATGTCGTCACGGGACTTCAATACGTTCCCGGCGCGAAGACGGAAACTATTCAGCCCAATCTATAATCCTATGAACCGAAATCCTATAGCCGAGTCGCGAACGGCCGCAACGATCCAGTTTGAACGAACTTAAGGACACACGTTTTATGACGAAGACTCAGGTACTAACTCCGATAACGATGATCCTATGCTCCGTGATGCTGTGGGGCCAACCGGCCCCACCAGCGCCGCCACCCGGACAGACACTGGCGCCCGATCAACTGGACGGCTTAGTCGCGCCGATCGCTCTTTATCCGGATCCGTTGGTAAGCCAGATCTTAGTGGCCTCCACATACCCGCTCGAGCTTGTTCAGGCCTGGCAGTGGCTCCAACGCAACCCAGGGCTCGCGGGCGCGGCGCTCACCCAAGCGGCGCAGCAACAGGACTGGGACCCGAGCATACAGGCGCTAGTGGTTTTTCCGGACCTCGTGAAGCGCTTGAATCAAGACATCACCTGGACGACAAATCTTGGCAACGCCTTTCTCGCTCAACAGCCGGACGTGATGGATGCGGTCCAGCGGATGCGGTTCAAAGCGCAGCAAGACGGAAAGTTGTCCTCGACAAGCCAGCAGAGAGTAAATACCACGAACGACGCCGGACGGCCCATCATTGACATCGAGCCGGCGAATCCCGAGGTCATGTACTTGCCATATTACGATCCCGTCTCCATTTGGGGCCCGCCGCTTTATTATCCATATGCGAATTGGTTTTACCCTCCGTTCGGAGAGGGCGCGTACTTCGGGTTTGGATTCGGGATACCGATGGGTCTGTATTTCGGAGCCGGAACAATTTCAATGCCCGCAACGGCAGCTTGAGTGGGAACAGCGCATGGGCTCACGACGCCTCGCATCGCGGAGGCGTACCCTACGCGAATGCCGCCGTGTCCAGCCGTTACGGGGGCAACGTGCGTCAGAACTTGCAAACCCGCGGCGCGTCCTCGGGAGTGGCACAATCTCGATCTGGCGCCGCGTCCGGCGGAGAACGAATGGGCAATCGGCAGGTTGCACCCAGCGCATCCAGTGGGAACCGGAGCGCTTTCGGTGGGGTTCGGGATGGCGGCGCGGCGCGCGCGCATAGCGACCACGGATATTCGAGCCTCGGCGCGGCGCGGAGCGCAGGTTCCTCGCGCGGAGCAGGTGGAGCCAGCCGAGGTGGTGGTGGCGGTGGCGGCGGCGGTGGCGGCGGCAGCCACGGTGGCGGACACCGGTAGGAGCGGAGGGAAACCATGACAAGAATAAATCTCAGTTCTCTCATTCGATTCGTGGCCGTCGGCCTGACCGTTGCGATGGCACTCCTGGTGGCGGCTCCGCGGGAGAGCCAACGAACATTTTCGACGCCGCAGGAAGCCATCCAGGCCGTCATGGAGGCAGCCGAGCACAACGACGCCTCGGCCCTCCTCCAATTGTTCGGGCCGGACGGCAAAGACATTCTCGAATCCGGCGATCCTGTCGCAGACAAAGAGTCGCGTGCGGAGTTCGCGCGGTCGGCTCGCGAGAAACTTCAGATCGAGGAAGATCCCACGAACCCTAACCGCGTGACCTTTGCGGTGGGTGAACAGGACTGGCCGTTTCCGGTGCCGGTGGTTCGCAAGGACGGAAAATGGCGCCTCGACCCAATCAGCGGGAGGCTCGAGATCCTCGCCCGCCGGGTAGGCAGAAACGAACTGAACGTGATGGAGGTGTGCCGGGGTTACGCCGAGGCTCAACTGCAATATGCCTCTGAAGACCGCGACCGGGATGGCATCCTCGAATACGCGCGGGCTATCGCCAGCTCTCCAGGCAAGCAGGACGGGTTGTATACGGACGACGATGCTTCTCAGGCGCTGGTCACGAAAGCCTTCGCGGCGGCGGCCAATGCCGCGAACCCCTCGCCGTATCACGGTTACTACTTCCGTGTGCTGAAATCGCAAGGACCCGCGGCCCCCGGCGGCGCGCTGGACTACGTGGTGAAAGGCAAGATGATTGGAGGGTTCGCGCTGGTTGCGTGGCCCGCGGAGTACGGCGTATCTGGAATTCAAACCTTCGTCATAAATCACGAAGGCATCCTTTACGGAAAAGATCTGGGGAGCAACACAGCCGCGCTGGCGCGCCAGATGACGCGCTTTAATCCGGACAAGTCCTGGCGGCGAGTCGAGTTGGAGTAAGAGGACCGAACATGTTAAGAAACGCCAAAGACCTACATGGTTTCACGATCCGAGCCACCGACGGCGAGATCGGAACCGTGGATCAATTCTATTTCGACGATGAAACTTGGGCGATTCGCTATCTGACGGTGGAAACCGGAGGCTGGCTGGGCGGCCGGATCGTCCTGATCTCGCCGATCTCCGTTAGCGGCCCGCCGGACTGGCAATCGAAGCGCTTGGATGTGTCGCTGACGAAAAAGCAAGTGGAGAATAGTCCAGACGTCGACACTCGCCAACCGGTGTCTCGACAGCACGAGATCGAATACCTCGGGTACTACGATTACCCGTTTTATTGGGGTGGATCCAATCTGTGGGGCCCCGAGCCCTACCCTGCGGGCTTGGCTGTTGGAATAGCGCCCTTGCCGAAAGCTGTGACGGCACGGGCCGGGAGAGAGTCGGACGATTCCCATCTGCGCAACGCTCAAGAAGTGACCGGCTATTACATCGACGCCTCCGACGGGGAAATCGGCCACCTGGATGGGTTTGTCATCGACGACGAAACCTGGGCCATCCGCTACATCGAGGTCGCTACGCGAAATTGGTGGCCGGGCAAGAAAGTACTGGTTTCACCTGCTTGGATCAAGGTGGTGAGCTGGGAGGATTCTAAAGTCTACGTTGGCCTCTCGCGGGAAGCCATCAAAGACGCCCCGGAGTACGTCGCGTCTTTGCCCATCACTCGACAGTATGAAGCCTCGCTCTACACGCACTACGGGCGGCCGCCATATTGGTTGCCCCACGCGAAACCTCGACCTTCCCTCTCCCTAACCGGCGTTTGATCGTCCCGAGCGCACGCACTGGCAACTCACATGCTTCAAGGAGCGCCATGAAGAGACAAGCAGGTAAAGGAATCGAAACGTACAGTTCCGTTTCGACTAGAGCGAAAGGGACGGGTCCGGATTCAGCCGGCCAGTCTGGGGATACTCAAGGATTGTCGGACGTCGCGGAGGCAGGCCCGGAGAGCGTGGAAGAACTGCTCGAGGAGGGCCAATCCTTCGAGGCCGAAGCGATCGGCGGCGTGGAAGACGCACCCGACGCAGACGTGGCAGAAGTGCACACCAAGCAGGTGCCTGAAGACGATGTGCCTTCCGAATATCTGGAGGGAGACTAGGTTCAATCCAGTCGCTGCCTAATTGATCGAGGCGCAGGAGAGAACGGGCTTCAGCAGATATTCCGATAACTGCTGGTCCGATAGCCGCGCACTTTCGTTGGTCGCGTGGCCGAGAACCCAGGAACTGTGTTGGCCTTCTTTATCGAGTTCAAGTGTGATGGTCAACCGCTGCTCCGGAAAATCGGGATGTATCACGACTTGAACGCGGTCGCTGCTGTCTAAGGTTAGGACCAATGTTTTGCCGTGCATTCCAGAAAGGTGAACCTCGCATCGGAAATTCTTTTGCGACAGGCGTACCGGGGTGTGTCCGGATCGCTCCGTGCGATTGTTGAAGTCGTTTACATCATTTGTAATCGAGGAAACAAGCGCATTCCATGCATTCAGGCTTCCGGGAATTCGCTTCTTCGGATGCTCTTTCCGCTCGACCTTGGCCTCGTTCGCCTCGACCTTGGCCGATGCCGCGGTTTTCTCCTTTTCCATGTTCACAAACATTTCGTTCATCCATTCCATATGGCTACACTCCTACCGACGGTTTTCCCTAGGGCACGAAGAGTACCGAACATCTCTCTACGAACGGCTGGGCACGCACGCCCTCGGGCTTGCGACCACATCAGGTCATCCGACCACGCATGGTCAAAGCGCAAAGCATCCGCGCCCTAACCGAGAGATTCATCCAGTGGTCATAAAGTCTAGATCCACTTCTTCCGCAGCAACCAGACTTTGATGCCCTGCGTAAGGATCACATAGCTAAGCAGCGTCAGCAGCAATATCGGCCAGTACAGACCCGGCAGCCGCGTAAGTCCCAACGAAGATGCCAGCGGGGAATACGGCAACCACATTCCGAAGGCCATAATGGCTAACGTCGTCGCCGTCAACGGCCAACTCGCGCGGCTCTGGATGAACGGGATCTTATTGGTCCGAATGACGTGGATGATGAGCGTCTGCGTCATCAGGGACTCGACGAACCAGCCGGTCTGAAATACGGATGCGCGGGACGGGTCCCAACAGTTGAAAACCCAAAGCATCACGAAGAAGGTCGTGTAGTCGAAGATCGAGCTGATGGGGCCGATGAAAAGAATGAAGCGCGTAATCTCGCCGATGTTCCAGGGCCGCGGCCCCGCCACCAGCTCTTCGTCCACGGCGTCGGTTGGGATCGGCACTTGCGAGAAGTCGTACAGCAGGTTATTGGTCAACACCTGAATCGGGGCCATCGGAAGAAAAGGCAGGAAGGCGCTCGCTCCCAGCACGCTGAACATGTTGCCGAAGTTGGAGCTCGCCCCCATGCGGATGTACTTGATGATGTTGGCGAAGACCTTCCGGCCCTCGATCACACCTTCCTCCAAGACCATGAGGTCCTTTTCCAGCAAAATCAGATCGGCCGA
>JBEKHQ010000622.1:0-3197 GCA_050012195.1 Bryobacteraceae bacterium
CGAATAGCAAGGCAACCCCGGCCACCGCCGCCCATTGATTCCTCAGCAGAATGCGCAATAAAAATAATAAGAAAAAGAAGAGCAGCGCGTCCCGCATGGCGTGCGGAAGCGCGGTCAAACAAAGCCCCAACGTGGCCCTGAGGCCGAGCAGGGCCTCGGTGGAACCCGTGTACGGCTTGGAACTCGTTCCGATGAACCAGGGGCTGACCAAGCTGGTGATCGCCTGCATGCCGGTCTGCACGGCAATGCCAATCAGAATGTCGCGCCCCACCACCGGATCCTGGGCGCGCCCTCGGAGCACCGCAGTCCAGGAAATGATGGTTTGCGGCCAGCGGCGCCGAACGTAGGGTTCCAGCGCCAGGTACATCGTTCGGAGCAAGAAACCATAGAAAATGGCGGTGGCCATCTCGAGCAGGAAAATCCCAAACGTCTCTATGGACGGACTCAAATGGGCACGGCAGATCCACAAAGCCACCAGCACGCATCCGATCGAGAAGCCCAGACGCGTTGCCCCCTCGACGTCTCCCAGATTCTTGCGCTTCTGGTTTCGGCGTGCCAGCAGCGTAATGCCCGCCATCACCAGCACGGTGATGCCGATGAGGATGTATAACTGGATTCGTTCGGTTCTCGTGGATTCGAGCGGCGGCATCCGACCCGGCTTCGTCCATGCTCCGATTAAGGAAAAAGCCACCGGTTTACCACGGATTGCGGCGGCTTCCACGCGGAGGGGCTGATCGGAGTCCGGCCATTTGCCCGTCCACGCCGCGCGCGTATCGCTGGCGTCTAACCAGGTCCAGAGCGGTTCCGTGCTTTGGAATTGTGCCGGATCGAGCCCGGCCGCCGAAAACAGCGGATTCCAATCCACGGCTGGCGTGGACTTAGCAGATTCCAGGAGCTGAGGCGGAACCGCCTCGAAATATTGGAGGCGTCCTGCGGCATCCAACCTGAGCCGGATCATCCCCGAGAGGATGGATGGCGGATCGCCGAACGTGACTACTCCCGGTGTCAGCAGATCGTCGTGAAATTCGGAGGACGCGATGGCGTACGGACTACTTCGATACCAGAATTGCATGGGCGCCCGGCGCTGGGCGAGAAATGCGTTGGATTGCAATTCAGACAGCGCGTGGGTTTGAACGTATCGGAGATAGTCGCTGTCCCAGTCCAGACCGTACGTGTCATCGGCGACCGGTTGTGTGTACCCCAAAGTCTGGATTGTGTCGCGAGCCTTCTGTGACAGGATCTCCGGCGTATAGGGCGGACGAACCTGGTCCAACACGCTACGCTGATTTCTCACCCAGTAAGGCACGGCCAGTGCGATCAAAGAGAACGCCAGCAAGCCGATGGCGATGCGAGGGGCCAGGCCCGCGCCTTCGCCCGCCGCCAGCGCGGCCGCCAGCGGATCGCCGCCGGGTAGCGCGGCCGCCACGGCCAGCGCCGAAGCGGGCCTGCGCGACGGATCCGGTTCCAGGCAACGCAGAATCGCTCGCTCCACCGCCGGATCGAGATCGCGCACCAGCGAACTCGGACTGGCGGGTGCGGTTTCGCTCCTCAGCCGCACCAACTCCGCCAGCGAGCCGGCTTCGAACGGACGCCGGCCGGTGAAGATTTCGTAGAGCACCAGGCCTAGCGAATAGATATCGCTCTTGACCGTTACCTCCTGGCCGGTGAGTTGCTCGGGCGCCATATACGCCGGCGTTCCGTTTCTCACCTCGGCGCCTTCGATACGATCCGCCAATCCCGCCAATCCAAAATCGGTGAGCAGGACGTTGCCGCGCCCATCCAGCATGATGTTGCTGGGCTTCAGATCGCGATGCAGGACGCCCTTTTCGTGCGCGGCGGCCAGACCGGCGCAGAGCTTTCGGGAAATCTCCAGGGCTTTGTCGGCGGGTAGCCGCCCGATGCGGCGCAGTAGCGAGGCCAAATCCTCGCCGTCCACGTATTCCATCGAGAGAAACACTTGCCCGTCGATTTCGCCGACATCGTAGACGCGGCAAACGTTAGGATGCGACACCTGGCGGGCGATGCGGACCTCGCTGCGGAAGCGCGTCAGCGCGCCTTCGTTCGCGCCGATGCTCTCGGGAAGAAACTTGAGAGCCACGGGCTGTTCCAGGGTCAAATCTTCCGCGCGATACACGTCGCCCATGCCGCCTTTGCCCAGCAGCGACACGATCCGATAGCGGCGGGCGAACAGGGTCCCAGGAGGGAATCGACTTGCCGCGACGGAGGAAACCATCGATGATGACGGCGATGCGGGCGGGCGCGGCGAGGATCCGCTAACCGGCTTCGGCGAGAAAGACCGCGGAACAGGCGGCTCGGAGGCGGCCACCGTTCGCGTGACCAGGGCTTCGGAGCTCAGCTCCGCGCCACAAGCCGAACAGAAGCGGCTGCTTTCAGCGACTTCGCTTCCGCATGATACGCACTTTTCCATGGAAGGCAGCCCGAGTAACTTGGATGCCTCTCATGATCGCATAGGAGACCGCGCTGGCGCGCTTCTATGCCGCCGCTGCGAACGCGAGCCGAACCTCGGTGCCGGCTTGAGAGCTGACTTCGATCTTGCCACCCAACTGTTCCGCCAAGCTTCGAACCAATCTCAGGCCGAGCGATCGTGTGTTCACCCAGTCGATGTCGGCACGTAGGCCCACCCCGTTGTCGGCCACCACCAGCCGGGCCATTCCGTCCGCGTGCTCCCGTAATTCGATCCGGATTTCACCGGACCGGCCTTCGGGAAACGCGTATTTCAGCGAATTGGATATCAGCTCGTTGATGATCAGCCCACAGGGCATGGCGGCGTCCAGATTGAGTGACAACCGGTCGAGATCGGTGCGCAGATGAATTCGATCCACCCCCACTCCGTACGAATGGAAGAGATGGGCCGCCAGTTGACGGATGTATTCCGGAAAATCGACTTGCGAAAGATTTTGGGACTGGTACAGGCTCTCATGCAGGAGCGCCATGGAGTGAATCCGGTCCTGGCTCTCCTGGAACATCTTGCGCATTTCGGGATCGGCGACCGCCCGCGACTGTAAACCGAGCAGGCTGGACACCACCTGCAAATTGTTCTTGACCCGATGGTGAATTTCCTTCAGCAGGGCTTCTTTTTCGCGCAGCGACGCCCGGATCCGCTCCTCAACGAGCACGCGCTCGGTGACATCGCGCAGGATGACGGTGAACATGGTTTCTCCATCCACGTCGACCTT
>JBEKHQ010000623.1:0-3194 GCA_050012195.1 Bryobacteraceae bacterium
GCTCTGGAGCAGGCATTGCGAGGCGAGCACGTGTTCCACTTCGCTGGTTCCGATGCCGAATGCCAAGGCTCCGAAAGCGCCGTGCGTGGCGGTGTGGGAATCCCCGCAGACCACCGTCATTCCGGGTTGCGTCAATCCCTGCTCGGGTCCAATTACGTGCACGATACCTTGCCAGCGGCTGTCCAGTCCATAGCAGCGGACGCCGAACTCGCGGCAATTGGTTTCGAGCTGCGCCACTTGCGTGGCGGCGATCTTGTCGACGATGGGTAGCGACCGCGGCGTGGTGGGCGTGCTGTGATCGGTGGTCGCGATAGTGAGATCGGGCCGCCGAACCTTGAGGCCGCGCGCGCGGAGTCCGGCGAAAGCCTGCGGTGAAGTCACTTCGTGCACCAGGTGCAGATCGACGACCAGCAGCGCCGGCGCCCCCGGGCGGTCCGCCACGACCTGGTTGTCCCGGATTTTTTCGATGATGGTTCGAGGTTTCATATCGCTTTTACCACCGCGTCTCCCACTTCCGAAGTCGTGGCCGGCCGGCCCGCCGGTTTCAAATCCGCCGTGACTCGGCCGGAGTTCAGAACCAGCTCCACGGCATGATTCACCGCGGCGGCTTCCTTCTGCAAGCCGAAACTGTATTCCAGCATGGCCGCCACCGATCCGATCGCGCCGAAGGGGTTGGCTTTATTTTGCCCGGCGATGTCCGGCGCCGAACCGTGCACCGGCTCATACAGACCCACCCACGCGCCCGATGGTTTCCGGTCGCCTATGGAGGCCGACGGCAACATTCCGATCGATCCGGCTAACACTGCTCCCTCATCACTGAGGATATCGCCAAACATGTTCTCGGTGACCAGGACGTCGAATCGGCGCGGATTCAGAATCAACTGCATCGCGCAGTTGTCCACCAGCAGATGGTCGAGTGCGACGTCCGGGAATTCCGCGGCGACTTCGATGACTACGCGCCGCCAAAGCTGCGAGGTTTCAATCACGTTCGATTTGTCGACGCTAGTCACTTTCTTACGGCGATTGCGCGCCAGTTGGAATGCCATGCGCGACACTCGTTCGATCTCGGCCTGCGTGTACGCCATCGTGTTCACAGCATGCGTTTCCTTGCCATTCTCGAATATGCCGCGCGGAGTTCCGTAGTAGATGCCGCCTGTGAGCTCGCGCACGATGAGCATGTCGGTTCCGTCCACCAGCGCGTTCTTGAGCGGGGAGGAATCGAGCAATGCCGCGTAGGAACGGACTGGGCGTAGGTTCGCGTACACGCCCAGCACTTTGCGGATACCGAGCAGACCGCGCTCGGGGCGTTTCTCGGGCGGGGCGTTGTCGAATTCAGGCAGCCCTACGGCGCCCATCAGAGTGGCGTCGGCTTTGAGCGCCCGGTCGATGGTTTCTTGCGGAAGCGGCGTTCCGGTCTTATGGATCGCGATTCCGCCGAGCAGGCCTTCGCTCAACGAGAGCTGGTGGCCGAAAAGTCCGGCCACTTTTTCGAGCACCTTGACGCCTTCACGAGTGACTTCGGCGCCGATCCCGTCGCCGGGAAGGATCAATACGTTGATGTGCATCCGAGCTGGAGCTTCCTAGTCGTTGGCGGCCGCGGCCACCTGGCCGAGAACTTCGTGGATCAAACCCACGATCTCCTCGTTCCGGAGGCCTTTCTTTCGATCCGCAAGCGTAATGAAGCGATTATAGAGCACGTCGAGATCTTCTTTGTTCAACTGAAAACCGAGATCGTCGGCGCGCTTGCTCAACGCATGACGGCCGCTGTGCTTGCCCAACACCAGCTTACTCTCGGGAACGCCCACTGTCTTGGGTTCGATGATTTCGTAAGTGGTGCGTTCCTTGAGATAACCGTCCTGATGAATGCCCGCCTCATGCGCGAACGCGTTTTCTCCGACGATGGCCTTGTTGGGTTGCGGCCCGAACGTGATGGTCTGTGCCAGAAGCTGGCTAGCCGAATAAATCTGCTCGGTGACGATCCTGGTTTCAAAAGGCAGCCGGTCGGGCCGCGTCTTGAAAGCCATCACGATCTCTTCGAGCGACGCATTGCCCGCGCGCTCTCCGATCCCGTTAACGGTGCACTCGATCTGCCGAGCGCCGGCCTGCACCGCCGCGATCGTATTGGCCACAGCCAACCCCAAGTCATCGTGACAATGGACGCTCACGATGGCACTGTCGCCCAGCGCGCGCACCATGCGGCCGATTAGGTCTCCATATTCCTCTGGAACCGAATAGCCGACCGTGTCGGGAAAGTTCACGGTGCGCGCTCCGGCCGCGACCACCGCGCGCGCGATCTGCTCCAGATACTCGGGATCGGTGCGCGTCGCGTCTTCGGCGGAAAATTCCACGTCGTCGGTGAAGTTGCGCGCCAGTTCCACCGCCGCCACCGCCTCGTCCAAAACCTGCGGTTGGCTCTTTTTCAACTTGTACTTCAGATGAATCTCGCTGGTTGCGATAAACGTGTGGATGCGAGGACGCCGAGTGTGTTTCAGCGATTCGATAGCGCGCTCGATGTCGAGCGTGTTGGATCGCGCTAGAGCCGCCACTTGAACCCAGGGGAACTCACGACCAACCGCATCCACGGCCTCGAAGTCTCCTTCCGAGGCGATGGGGAACCCGGCTTCGAGGATATCGACGCCCAGGTCCACCAGTTTCCCGGCCAGCCGCAGCTTCTCGGGTACGGTCATGCTGCAGCCGGGGGATTGTTCACCATCGCGGAGGGTGGTGTCGAAGATGTAGACGCGGTTCGCCATGAGTCCTCCTGATACCTCCCCATTATCGAGGGCGATTGGTGATTTGACAAATTTATAATGATCGCTTGCAGAATAAGATATTATGATTGCATAAAGACTACTTATGGACCTGTATCCGCTGAAGGTATTCAGAACCGTCGCCGCCGAGAAGAGCTTTTCCCGCGCGGCTGAGAAACTGCTTCGAACTCAGCCCGCTATCTCCTTGGCAATTCAGAAACTTGAGTCCGATTTGCAGGAGCGGCTGATCGACCGCTCAGGGAAAGAGCTTCTCTTGACCGATGCCGGACGGATCGTGCATGAATACGCTCGGAGGTTCGAGAACCTGGAAGCGGATCTGGAGAACGCGTTGGCGGAGCTGCGCGATAACTCAGCCGGGAGGCTGACGGTGGGAGCGAACGAATCGACGTCGCTGTATCTTTTGGGGCATATCGAGCGTTACCG
>JBEKHQ010000624.1:0-3192 GCA_050012195.1 Bryobacteraceae bacterium
CCAGCGGCGCGCCGCCGCGCGCCTCCACCGCGGCGGCCAGGGCCAGCATTTGATAAATGGTCTCCTTCCCCGTCAGTCGCCAAACGAACTCCTCGACCACGTCGCGCAACTGCTGCTCCGTCTCTCCGGTTTTCAAGGCCAGTAGAATTTCCACCATCATCGGAACCATCACGTTCATCCAGCCGGAACGGATCAGCGAGAGAGTCCCATCGAAGTCGAAGAGCACCACCCGGGCGTGGCGGGCGGAAGCTCCCGGCCTTATACTTTCGATCATTTCATTTCTATTGTAGGGCGCGATTCGCGGAAATGGGGGAGGATGATGCGTTAGCTCACGGCCTCCGAAGCCAAGACTTCATCCATGGTTCTGACCAGAGCGGCCAGATCGATAGGTTTGGTTACAACTGCGTCCATGCCATAAGCTCGGCACTGTTCATGCTGCGCCTCGGAGGCGTGGGCCGTCACGGCGATAATCGGGGTGCGAGGGAGCGAACGACGGCGCTCGTGGTCCCGGATGAGCGTGGTAGCCTGGAGTCCGTCCACTTCCGGCATCTGTACGTCCATCAAAACCAAGTCGAATGTTCCCTCCACGAAGTATTGATAGGCCTGTCGGCCATCGGCTGCGACGACGGATGTCCAGCCCTGGCGCCGCAGGAGTCCGCACACCACCTTTTGGTTCACGATATTGTCCTCGGCCACCAAAAGATGCAACTTGCGAGATAGCACCGCCGGCGCCGCCGTGTCGTGCGAGGCGGGCTTGGGTTCGGCCCGGTCCAGAGGCAACTCCACGAAGAACGCGCTGCCTCGGCCTGGATCGCTCTCGGCCCAGATTCGGCCTTGCATTAATTGCACCAGCCGGCGCGTGATGGTGAGCCCCAGCCCGGTTCCCCCAAAGCGGCGGCTGTGCGATCCGTCGGCTTGAGTAAAAGGGTCGAAAATCGACTCGAGCTTATCCGGTGGAATCCCTATGCCGGTGTCGCGCACTTCGATCCGCAGGCGCCCGGCGGCCGGAGCCGTTATGTTTACCGAGACCTCTCCTTCCGCCGTGAATTTCACGGCATTCCCCACCAGATTGATCAGCACTTGCCGGAGCCTAACCGGATCGCCCAGCACCCAGCCGGGAGACTCGGGCTCAATGGCGATGGCCAGGCGCAGACCTTTTTCTCGAACGGGAAGGTCGAAAATCCTGAGGCTGTCGCGAACCGTTCCTACCAGGTCGAACTGGACGGATTCAATCACCATCTTTCCGGCTTCCATCTTGGACAGGTCCAGAATGTCATTCAACAGCGCGGTCAGGGACTGCGCGGCGCTCTGCGCGATGCGCAACTGCTCGCGCTCCTCGAGGTCGACGCAGCGGTCCAGCGCCAGACTGATCATGCCGGTCACTCCGTTAAGCGGTGTGCGGATCTCGTGACTCATATTGGCCAGGAACTCGCTCTTGAGCCGGGCGGCTCCCTCGGCCTTTTCCTTGGCCCGGAAGAGCTCCAGGTTCACGCGGCCGCGTTCAGCGACATCCTGTTCGAGTAGCCGGCGTTGGCGCGCCAGTTCCCGGTCTCGGCGTTCAATTTCATCCAGCATGGTGTTGAAGGAACTGCCCAGGACGCCCACTTCATCGGTGGAATGTACTTGCACTCGTTCGGCGAAGCGGTGCGTCACGGCCATTCGCTCGGCCACCGTCGCCATGGCAAGGATCGGCGCCGTAACGCGCAATTGGAGCACAGCCGCCAAGGCGGCCGCCACCAGCAGGCTGAGCACGACAACCAGCACCCCGCCCGGAAGATTCTGCCTCAGCACCGCGCCGACCGAAGGAACGTTGGCCACCAATAGCAGGCTGCCCGGCCGATCCTCTCCCATGGCAACGTTACGCGAGAGCATCAACGTGCTTTTCTCCCTCCAAATCCCCTCGGGGCCGCGAGAAGTAATGCACACTTTGCCGGGCCCGATGTGGAATGAGGCGAAGCACGCGCCCGACTGGTCATAGAGCACAGCGTCCCGGATGCGGCCGTCCGCGCGCAAAGAGCCGATAATCTCGGCGGCTGCTTTCTGGTCGCCCAGCAGCAACGCCGGCGCTACCTGATCCGCCACAATCCTGGCGATTACGGTCATTTCGGCCGCAGCGCGCTCCCAGAAACGGTTCAAATCCCACCATGTCATTCCCGCTGCCGCGATCAACCCGACGATGAGGCTACCGGTCACCACGATGCTCAACAACTTCCGTCGCAAAGAGGAAGACTGGATCACTTGCGGTCTCCCTTTGTCCGGTTTCGAACCTGGCCGAAGCGCAGCAGCTTGGAGCTGATGCTGACGCTGGCCCGATCCAAGGCCTCCAGGTTGGCTTCGAACCCCATGTGACCATCGATCACCATGAGTTGGACCGCGCCGCCCGCGTCCAGGAAGTCCTTGGTTTCCCCGATGGTCAACGCGCGCAAGGGCGGCGGGCCCTGAAGTACCGCTCTGATTTCCGAAACGTTGTCGGTGGCGAAGTACACCGCTTGGCAGCTCTGCGCCTCGGCGCCGGTTTTCAACTCCACCACGCGGATCGCTCGGTTGTTCGCCGACTTGCCCTCCAGCGTGCGGCGCAGGACCTCCGCGAAGGACGCCCGGCCCAGCACGCCCACCGTCAGCGGACTATTCGCCGCCGACGGCTGCGGCCACTCGCCATATCGCAAGAAGCTCAATACAACGGCGGCTTTCAACTCGCCATCGGATTCCGCGGCCGATAGCCTCCCGAATGGCTGTGTCGCCAATAGTGCCCATGCGGCTAGGAGCGTTGATAAGGTGACGGTTCGCATTGCGCTGAACTAAAACCTTTGCACCCACTTGAATACGAAGGTGCGCTGCAAGGGAATGGCGACGAACGGATCCTCCGAGTAGGTCTCCATCACACTGCGCCCGCTGAGATTCTGAATCGTAAAGCTGAACTCAGTATCGTGGCTGGGCCGCCAGCTGACTCGGGCGTCGAACAACAGGACGCCCGGTGTATCGAAAGGCAGATTGCGCGACCGGGCGCGCGCCATCACATCGGCTTGCCATTTGCGCGAAAGGTCGAACTGCGAGCGAATCCAGCCTTGGTGGGCGGGGCTGGAAGTATCCAGCACCCATCCGTATCCCGGTGGGAGCCACTTTGACTCTCTTAAATAGGAATACGCGGGGAGAAATCGCCATCTCCTCATCACTTGCCATGTGGCGGAAATT
>JBEKHQ010000625.1:0-3191 GCA_050012195.1 Bryobacteraceae bacterium
TGTCGGCAACCAACTGCTCCTTGGGAACCGTGGGATGGGAAGTGAAGTAGCGCGAGCCCAGCAGGCCTTTCTCTTCTCCGGTAACCACGGCGAATAAAATCGAACGGCGCAAGACTGCTGACGAGGATCTCCACTGTGCGGCGGTGTCCAGCAGGGTGGCAACATAGGCGGCGTCATCGAAAGCGCCATTGTAGAGGCGATCGCCTTGAATGGGTTCGCCGAAGCCATAGCCGTCCAGATGGGCAGAGACCACCACGTACTCGTTCTTGAGCGCGGGATCGGAGCCGGGGAGAACACCCAGGATGTTGTCGGAGGCGATATCGGAGGAATTGAAGCGCAGCATGGCGCGGAGCGTGGCGGGGATCTCGAACCAAGGCAGCGGCTGGTTGGCATCGTAGAGCCTCTTGAGTTCGGCGTAGGTATGGCCCGAGTCCTGGAACAGTTCTTCGGCGACGGCGGGATTCAGGAACAGAGCCGGAACCGGCCCGGCCGCTGGGGTAGCGCCTGCCGGGGCCAGACTGGCCAGGCTGACATTCACGGCGTAGGCGGCGGGCCAGCGGCGGCGTTCGGGGCCGTCGAGGTTATCGATCCCGAGTGTGCCGATGGCGCCCGGCGGAAGCGGTGGTGCAGGCAGGTTGGCGGCAGAAGTTCCGACCGGGGGAGTGAGACGAACGATGAGTTTGCCGTTCACGTCGATCCCGGCGGGCGGCTCGGGGGCCGAGCCACGGAAGACCAGCGGAGCGGCGATCCGCGGCGCTAGGCCAGGCGCAACGCTCATTGTAATTTCGCGGAGCCAAGCCAATTTGCGCGCGCCGGTTTTGTGTTCGAGAGTTACGTTGGATGCAGCGGTGTTCAGTTGCACCCGCCGCATGGGAACGGACTGGAAATAGCCTTGCTCTCCCGCAGGTTGGACGCCGGACCGTTCGAACTCAGCGGCAACATAGCGCGCGGCGCGTTGATAGGCGGCCGATCCGGTATCGCGGCCCTCCATGCTGTCATTCGCCAGATACGTGATGTAGCGCCACCAACGGCGAGTGGCGTCGTTTGGCTCCGTGGCGGCAAGGGCGAGCGCGGCCACAAGCAGCGCGGCGGTAGCGCGAGTCTTCATGCGGCTTGTTCCTTCTTAACGCCAGTCGTCGATCACGTATGCATCGGATCGATTGAATCCATCGGCGTGCGGACGCTGCATGGCGACGCCCTGCATGGTCACTCGATATCCGTGGGCGCGCATGCGGCGGTAGGCATTTTCGCGAGCCAGGTTCACGCCAGCCTCTAGCGTGGCTCCGCGCGCGGCCGCAAACGCATCGCAGGCATCTAACAATTTTTCGAATCGTTCGCCGGCGCCCGCACCGCCGCGGGCCGCGCCGAATTTGACGTAGCACGTCTTCTCCCCGCCCTCCGATCCAGGACCGTTCAAGCACACCGCAAAGGCATCCAGGACGCCGCGCGTGGAGATGAGCGGGATGTCGCCCGCGTGCCGGGCAAGCACGGCCCGGATTTCGCCGGTGAGATCCAGTCCCTTCTCGATCTTGTGGGTGAGTTTCGCGCAGGCCTGAATGGCCTGTTCGCGCTGGCTTTTGGCGAGGGTCGAGAGCAGCGCCGGCGCATCTCCGCGTTTGGCCTTGGGCGCGGGCTTGACCTCTGGCGTGCGCGTCATGATGGCTGTCAGATAGCGCGGCCAGTAGCCGAACTTCTGGTACAAGCCCACGTGCTTGGCACTTTGCGGGAACGTGAACAGCCCGGTATTCCGCAGCCCCCACTGTTCGAAGGTCGCCATCGTGGCTTCGAGCAAACGCTGCGCCACGCCGCGATCCCAGTATTCGGGCAGCACTGTCAGGGGCCCGAAGAATCCGAACGACCCCCAGCGCGTGGCTACGTTCGATCCGATCAGGCGACCGGCATCGCGCGCCGCGATCATCCTAACATGGGGCGACCCCCAGCGCGACGCTATGAAATTGCGGTCGCCCATGAAATCGAGCGGGTCGGGCAATCCCAGAAAGGTTCCGAATGCCAGCCGGACAATCCGATCCGCCTCTCCGACTTCACTCTGCTTTAGCGGACCAACTTTGATGAGCTGACTCGACGGCATAGCGTCCGCCTTATTGCGGCATCTGGCGATTCTGAAATTTACGGCCGATTTCGGCGGCCTCGGGCGTCGCCGCGCAAATCCGCACGCCTTCCTTGATCATGTCCACCACATCACCGGCTTTGCAGGTATTCAGGAAATACATGTGGTTAGCTTTCACCGCCGCAAACACCTTGGCGCGGGCCGCCAGCATTCTGGGATCATTCACCGATCCGCTTTTGACTCCGAGCGACAGCGCCATGTCGCCAGGACCCCACTCGGCGAACGAAAGACCGGGAATCTGCACATTTTCGTCGACGTGGGCGAGCGCGATCTTGTCTTCCTCTTTCAGCCCGAGCAGTAATTCTCCGTTCGGATTCAGCGGCCATGCGTCCGCTGCTTCCTCGTACTCGGCAGCCGAAACACCCCAAATCTGCGCCGCGGTCGAGTTGCCGTGAACGCCCCGATGCCCCTCCGCTAATCCATGCTGGCCGACGCCTTGTTCGCGATTCGGAAAACGGCACGCTTCAATGAACGCTCGCACCGCACCGGGCGTATCCGCGTGCGTCAGCAGAACGCCGTGGACTCCGGTGGCGAGCACTTGTTGAAACATCCACGCGTTGGCGCGAACGCTGGCTTCATCCAGACCGTTGACAGGCACGTTGACGATCACCGCCGGGGTCCGATAACCGTCTCTGGTGGGCCCGCCGGCCGCCAGCCCGCGCATGTACTCCTGCAAACCCTTCACGTCGAACGGAGCATGCTCCATGTCGTAGCTGATGTAATCGGCCCAGGTCTGGGCGTCTGCCTTGCCCTGTTCGAACGTGCCTTCGGTACCGGCATGTGAACCGGTGTAGTAGACGGTTTGCCCGGCTTCCAAATAATCGATCACGCGGTTGATATGCTTCTTTTTTGGCTGCTGCTGGGCTTCAGCCGGGAAAAGCCCGGCGAACCACAGCGGTAGCGTGAACCAAACAGCGGTTCTGATCAAGAGCGACGGTCGCATCAGGAACGTCATCCGAGGCCGGCCTCGCCAGTTAAGTCTTACTTCACTACTCCGAGCACGCCCGCGGAGAAGGCGTCGCAGCCGGACCCGGCGCAGGCCCCTACCAGGCCGTTAGCGGGA
>JBEKHQ010000626.1:0-3183 GCA_050012195.1 Bryobacteraceae bacterium
GGAACTTTTAGGCGGTAAGCTCGCCATTCGTGGAACCCGGTTCTCCGTCTCTTTCATTTTGTCGTGCCTGGCGGAGGGAATGAGCGTTGATGAAATCGAGGAAACCTACGGTCGTTTTCCTCGCGAGGCGATGCCCGAGCTGATGCGAGCCGCGTCGGAAATCTCGGACGCGCCGAACTAGCCGGCCACCATCTCCGCCGTGCGCTTCCGGCCATAGCCGAAATAGATAAACAGGCCGATCACCAGCCACACGAAGAAGCGTATCCAGGTCTCGAGCGGCAGGCTCAACATCAGCACCAGGCAGCAGACGATCGATACCATCGGCAGAAACGGAACCCACGGAACCCGGAAGCCGCGCGGCCGTTCGGGCTGCTTCTTGCGCAACACGATCACGCCCGCCGACACCAAAATAAACGCGAACAGCGTCCCGATGTTCGAAAGGTCGGAAAACCAACTGATGTCAAAAACTCCCGCCGGAATGCCGACCACGAAGCCCGCCACCCAGGTGCTGATATACGGCGTCTTGAAGCGCGGATGAACGCGCGAAAATACGTCCGGCAACAGACGGTCGCGCGACATGGCAAACCACACGCGCGCCTGCCCATACTGGAACACCAGCAAGGACGACAGCATGCCCAGCAGCGCGCCCGCGGTCACAATCAGTCGCAGCCGATTCATGCCGATGGCCTTGAGCGCGTTGGCCACGGGCGCGTCGTTGTTCAGCGTCGACCAGTTCGCGATCCCCGTCAGCACCAGCGACACCGATCCGTAGAGCACGGCGCAGACCAGCAGCGTCGCGAAAATTCCGATCGGCATATCGCGCTGCGGCTTGCGGCATTCTTCGGCGGCGGTTGAAACGGAATCAAAACCGATGTAAGTGAAGAAGACGATCGCGCCGCCCGTCAGCACGCCCGAATACCCGTTCGGCATGAAGGGATGCCAGTTGCCGCTGTTCACCGCTTTCATGGCCCCGAAGACGAACAGCAGGATCGCCACTACTTTGATCAGCACCATCGCGTTGTTGGTTTGCGCGCTTTCGCGGACGCCGCGCACCAGGATGTAGCTCAACGCCAGCAAAATAAGCAGCGCGGGAAGGTTGAACCAGGCGCCGGTGCGCTGGCCTTCCTCGAAAATCGGCTGCGACAGCTCCTTGGGCAAATGGAATCCGAACAGATTGTCGAGAATGTCGTTGAAGTACGCCGAGAACCCGACCGCCACGCTCATGTTCGAAAAGGCGTATTCGAGGATGAGATCCCACCCGATGATCCACGCGAAGATTTCTCCGAGCGTGGCGTAGGAATAGGTGTAGGCGCTGCCGGCGATGGGGATCATGGACGCCAATTCGGCGTAGCAGATGGCGGCGAATCCGCACGCGATGGCGACCAGCACGAATGAAACGGAGATGGCCGGTCCCGCGCCCGCGCGTCCGTTGAGCGTGGCGGCGTTTCCGCCGTTGATCAACAGATCGAGGACCGGCGCTTTGAGAATGGATTTGGCGGCGAAATGTTCGCCCGCGGCGGCCGTTCCGGTGACTGTGAAGATCCCGGAACCGATCACCGCGACCACGCCTAAAGCGATCAAGCTCCAAACGCCCAGCGTCTTCTTGAGCCGCTTGTCCGGCTCTTCAGAAGTCGCGATCAGCGCGTCGATGCTCTTGGTCCGGAAAAGTTGGCTCATCCAACGGTCCCCCGCTCCAGCCTGGTATCAGGAGTGGAACAAGGAACGAGTTTAGCGCTTCGCTTGACCCTTCACCATCTTCTTAACCTTTTTCTTCATGGACCCGCGAGCTACGCCCGAGGCTCGCTTGGGCTTGGGAGCAGCCTTCTTGCGGGCGGCGCGTTTCAGCTTCTTGCGTTCGGTTCTGTCGGTAATCTTCTTAGTGTTCATTCCTCTTGAATCCCTGCGTATTTTTCGATCAGCTTCTTCAAACCGTAACCTGGGAAGCTTACCGTGAGCTTAGCATCGTCGCCCTCCCCTTCGCGACGGAGCACCGTCCCCAGTCCGTACTTGGGATGCCGCACCGACGATCCGGCCCGAATGCCTTTCTTCCGCTGCGGCGGTTGCGGCACGCGGGCGGCCGGGGATTTTGCCGGTGGACTTGCGACCGGCATGGTGGCCCCCGCCTGGCCCGGCTTGCCGCGCTCGGCGAAGAACTGATGGATGTTATCCACCGAATTGTACGTCTTGCCGGTGTACAAATTCCGCTTGGCCGTTTCGCAAACCTCGTGGCGTTCCGCGAACAAATCCACTTGCGGCGCGCGCTGCTTCGGATTGAGATCGTCCACCAGCGCGCCGGGAACTTCCTTGAGAAAGCGCGACGGAATGGACGCCTCGGTCTCGCCGCCGCCCCATCGCCGCCGGTAGCGGGCGGAAGTGAGAAACAAGCGCTGTTCGGCGCGCGTCATGCCGACGTAGCAAAGCCGGCGCTCTTCTTCCATGGCCGCTTTGGAATCGAGCGAACGCTGGTGCGGGAACAGGCCCTCTTCCATCCCGGCGAGAAAAACGATCGGAAACTCCAGGCCCTTGGCGTTGTGCAGCGTGAGCAGCGACACTTGAGCGCGCTCGTCCAGATTGTCGGTGTCCGACACCAGCGCCGCGTGATCCAGGAATTCGGTGACGCCTTCGCCGCGCTGTCCGGATTCCGCCGCCGCGTTCACCAGTTCGTTCAGGTTCGCTACGCGCGCTTCCGAATCGGGATCCTGCCCCGCTTCGAGCATCGCGCTATAACCGGTGCGCGTCAGGATCGCTTCCAGGATGTCACTCACGGGCGCCGTTGCCAGCATCGCGGCCAACTCCTGGATCATATTCCGAAAAGCCCGTAGCGCAGCCTCCGCGCGCGCCGGAAAAACGTTCTCATCGAGCATGCGCCCGATAGCGGACCACACGCTCAGCTCTTGCTTCAAGGCGTACTGCTCGATTTGATCGATGCTACCTTTGCCGATACCGCGCGCGGGCGTATTGATTACTCTGAGCAGGCTGACGGAGTCGTGCGGGCTGGCCAGGATTTTCAAGTAAGCGAGCGCATCCTTGATTTCGGCGCGCTGGTAGAAGCTGAATCCGCCCAGCACCACGTATTTGCGCCCGTAGCGCCGCAAGGCTTCTTCGATCTGCCGGGATTGAAAATTCGTCCGGTAGAGCACGGCCGCGCGAGATTCGGGATTCTGAGTCAGCAGGCGCTCGATC
>JBEKHQ010000627.1:0-3182 GCA_050012195.1 Bryobacteraceae bacterium
GCCCTCGGTGGCGTTGGTGAAGAAATCGGCCGCGTTGAATTTCGACCCATTCCACAACTCGTACAAGTTCCCATGCAACTGGTTGGCGCCGGATTTGGTGACGTAGTTGACTTGCGACGCCCCATACCGGCCCTGATCCACCGAGTAGGACAGCGTGTTGACGGTGACCTCGGCGATCGAGTTCAAGCCCAGGACCAGGTTGGTCGAAAGGCCGCTGTTCAGGTTCGTCAATGGATCGTTGGTCTCCAGACCGTCGACGATGTAACCGTTAGACACCGCCGGCAGTCCGTTGAAGCCTACGTTGCCGTAACCGTTGGTGCTGCCGACAAAGTCGTTGCCGCTTCCGGCGGTGTTGATGAGCGCTCCCGGGGCGAACTGCAACGGATAAGTGAGATCGCCTCCCGGATTGGGAAGATCCTCGAGGGCGCGGGCGGTCAAGGTTGTCGACGTATTGGGATTTTCGGGATTGATCAGCGCGGCGTTCTCGGTCACTTGCACGGTCTCGGATGTGGGCGCGACGCTCAGCACGAAGTCAGCCGTTTGCTTCTGTCCGAGGCCCGCCGGTACCGAATTGTGTTGCTGCGGACTGAATCCGTTCGCCTCCGCCTTCACCGAGTACGGCCCGGGCTTCAGTTGCGGAAAGTCGAATCTTCCGCTGGTATCCGTCGTCGCGGATCGCCTCAGCCCCGTCTCCTGATTGACGATGGTGACGGTGGCGCGAGGGATTCCCGCTCCGCTCGGATCGGCGACGGTTCCGACAATGGCGCTGGTGGTTTCGCCTTGACCGAACGCGGGCATACGCGAGACCAGCGCCGCCACTGCCAGCGCCAGGCTCAACATGGTTCGGCGCCCAGATTTAGGCATACCTAAAACTATATTCCAGCGATACTATGTTGTCAAAGATTCGTGTGTTAGCCTGGCTTTAGTGTCGCCTAGAACACACCCGTTGCACACCGAGTCCGTCGACGATTATCTGAAAGCCATCCTGTCGCTGAGCGGACCCGACGAACAGCGCGTGACCGGCAGCGCGCTGGCGAATCATCTCGGCATCCGCGCCGCTTCCGTCACGGGAATGCTTCAGAAACTGGCGGCGCAGAAGCCCTCGTTCGTCAAATACGAAAAGCACCACGGCGTGCGCCTGACTCCAGCCGGAAAGAACCGCGCTTTGGAAGTTCTGCGTCATCACCGGTTGCTGGAGCGATTCCTGCACGATGTGCTGCATTATCCCTGGGACGAGGTGCACGAAGACGCCGAGCGCCTGGAGCATTTCATATCGGAACGCATGGAAGACCGGATGGCCGCCAAACTCGGCGATCCGGAAACGGATCCGCATGGTCATCCCATCCCGGAGCGAAACGGCGCGGTGCCGTCCCGTCAGGAAGTTCCGCTTCTGAAATGGGTTTGCGGCGTTCCCGCGGTGATCAGCAGCGTTTCCGATCGCGATCCGGCGGCTCTGCGCGACATGCAGCGAATGGGATTGATGCCGGGCGTTCGCTTGCTGGTCGAGCCCGGAACTCGCGGCGGCTCGCTCTTCGTGAATATCGCCGACGGTGCGGAGCCGCTGCGCTTGAACCAAAAACTAGCGCGCGCGATTTTTGTGATCGCGGGATCTTAGCCCGAACAGGACAAGCTAAAGCATGTCCCACACTCACTTCTGCGACAGTTTCTCCAGAATATCCTTCACGTAATTGACCGTCTCCGCGATGGGCGGCACTCCGCCTTCCTGATCCACGCGGCCGGCGCCGGCGTTGTAGGCCGACAGCGTCTTGCTAAGGTCACCGCCGTACTTATCCAGCAACTGCTTGAGCATCTTCGTGCCCGCGTCCACATTTTCCTTCGGGTCGAAGGGATTCTTGACGCCGAACACCGAGGCGGTTTCCGGCATCAGTTGCATCAAGCCCTGCGCCCCTTTCGGCGACACCGCGCACGGCCTGTTCGCAGACTCCTCGCTGATCACCGCGCGGACCAAATCGGGTTTCACTCCTTCGTGAGTGGAACTCTCTTCAATCAATTTGTCCAGCTGCTCGTCCGGCATCGGATCGCAAGCTGGAACATTGAATCCGCCGGCGACGGTATCAACCCAGGGCACGGTGAAGAACGAGGCTGCCGCCGGAGCGGCCTTCCCGGTGATGGCGCTGACCTGTTTTTGGACCGAAGCCCGCTGCTTCTGTATCGAAGCGGCCATGCTGGCCTGCGAAACAGCCGCGCTAGCCTGTGAGGCGGCAGTGCTCGTCTGCGCCAGGGATGGACTCGGTTGGGCGGACGCCGACGAATCCGACACGCCCTGCGCCCAGCCCATTCCAACCGCAATAATAAGGATGCAAATGTGTCTCACTCGCTCCTTCCATCGGACGAACAGCGGAACTTCTGAATAGCACCCGGCGGTATAGTATAGCTTCTGCTGAAGATATGTCGAAGGTAACCCTCGACGCGCTGCGCGCGGCTTTGCGGAACGATTCCAGCGTGACGCTGGACGTGGCGGCGCTCGAACTAGCCGCCCTCGAGAGTCCCGCCATCGATCCTCGTCCTTATTTGGACTCGCTGGATCAAATTGCTTCGGGTTTAGCGGCGCGCGGGGGCGACGTCGCCAGAGGCCCCGAGTTCCTTTCCATTGCAAACAGCTATCTTTTCGGAGACCTGGGTTTTCGGGGCGCGGAGACCGAATATTATGACCCGCGCAACAGTTGTCTCAACCAGGTTTTGGACCGGCGCACGGGCATCCCCATCACGCTATCGGTGGTCTACCTCGAAGTGGCGCGGCGGCTCGGGCGGCCGGTTTTCGGAATCGGACTGCCCGGACATTTTGTCGTCGAATATGACGACGGCGAATTCTCGACGTATATCGATCCATTCCATGCCGGCAAGCTGCTCGACCGCGAGGAATGTTCCCGCGTTGCGCGCGAGATCACCGGTGTGGATCTGGTCGCGGAACCGTCGGCGCTTGAGCGCGTGGGCACGCGTTACATCCTGGTCCGAATGCTGAATAATTTACGGTCGGCTTACTTTCGCGTCAAGCAGTACGCCAAGGCCTGCGCCGCGCTCGATCTTTTGGTGGAAGCCTTCCCCGCCAACGGCGAATACTACAAAGCCCGAGGAGTCGCGCGTTTGCAATTGCGCGATTTCAGCGCGGCCAGAAAGGATCTCGAAAGCTATCTTCAGCGATCGCCCGAAGCGACGGACCG
>JBEKHQ010000628.1:0-3172 GCA_050012195.1 Bryobacteraceae bacterium
TCACCATCGACGCGCTGTTACTGCTGCTGGTCATCAGGCGTTGTTCACCGCGGCGGCAGATGGCGCAGAAGTTGGAGCGGAAATTGGTGAAGACGTTGTCAGTTAGCCAATATCCCATTCGAGGTAGACCGCGCGTCAAGCGGCTGATTTTAGCTCCTTCATGTCTGCTTCGGGTTATTCGCGTTCGGGGCCGGCCAGAGGCTGGTCGGGCCATGTCCGCTTCGCCCCGAAAGCGGCCGACAACCATTTCATGACTACATGACGCAATGGGGCCAAACTGGCGTGAGATGTCTGCGCGGGGTCCGCCTATCCCCCAATTTCCGACATATCGCCGCGTCGCGCTGAGTGACGTGATGGGCGAAAAGCCTTCCCCAAACCCGACCGAGCGGCGGCAATCGATGGCAGATAGGAACTAATGCGGGCGCCCTTCATTGAGCCATCCGGATCGAAGTCGGGCCGGCACTGCTCACCGCATAATCCATAAGCAATGATCTATGTTCGACGGCCACGCTGAGATGCGTTGCGATCGCTTGCCTCAGTGTGCTTCGAGTTCGATGCGGAAGGCGTCAGGAGCTCTTGCAACATCGGCCGAACAGGAACTATGCTAGTTGGCGACGGCTTATCCAAACATACAAAAGAGCCGCGCCAAATAGAATTGGGGAGGATTGGCCATGATTTCGCGCTTTACAGCCGTATGCTGTGCCATGGCGGCTACTGCGATTGTCGCGTTGCCCGCGGCCGCGGAAGACAACGTTAAGATCGCTTACGTCGATCCCCTATCCGGCGGCGGAGCAAGCATCGGCGAGGTCGGCCTCAAGACCTTCCAGTTTCTTGCCGACTGGACCAACGCCCACGGTGGGGTGTTGGGCCGTAAGCTCGAGATCGTTGCGTACGACAACAAGCTCAACGCGCAGGAGACCCTGCTCCAGGTCCAGAAGGCGATCGACTCCGGCATTCGCATCGTCACCCAAGGCAACGGCTCGGCGTTCGCAGCCGCGATCGAAGACTTCGTTACCAAATACAATGAGCGTAACCCGGGGAAGGAAGTGCTGTTCTTCAATTACGCGGCGGTCGATCCGGTACTGACCAACGATAAATGCAGCTATTGGCATTTCCGTTGGGACGCGAACTCTGACATCAAGATGGCCGCGCTCACCAACTACATGAAGACGCGGCCGGATATCAAAAAAGTCTATTTGATCAATCAGGACTATTCGTTCGGCCAAGCCGTTCGCAAAGAGGCGCGCTCGATGCTCGGTGTCAAACGGCCGGACGTTGAGATTGTCGGCGACGAGGTGCATCCCTTGCTGAAGGTGACCGACTTCTCGCCCTACATTGCCAAGATCAAGGCTTCCGGCGCCGACAGCGTCATTACCGGCAATTGGGGTCAGGATTTCGCCTTGCTGCTCAAGGCGGCGGCGGATGCGGGCCTACAGGTCGACTGGTATACCTATTACGCGGGCGGGACCGGCGGCCCGACGGCGATCAAGCAAGCGAACGTGCCGGATCGCGTATTTCAGATCGCCGAAGGTGTGGCAAACGTGCCAAATGCTTCGTCGCAGGAATTCGAGAAGGCTTTCCGCACCAAACTTGGGATTTCACTGTTCTATCCCCGGGCCGTTAACGAGATCCGCATGTTCGTCAAGGCCGCCGAGGAAGCGAATTCGTCAGAGCCGACCAAGATCGCGGCCAAGCTTGAGGGCATGAAAGTAACGGTCTTCAACGGCGGTGAAGGCCTCATGCGCGCCGAGGACCATCAGTTCTTCCAGCCGATGTACATCGCCAACTTGGGCCCGATCGGCAAGGACCAGCCGTTCGACGAGGAGAACACCGGCTGGGGCTGGAAGGTGACGGGCAAGATCGACACGCAGGACACCGTCATTCCCACCAGCTGCAAGATGAACCGGCCGAGCTGACCCGGGCGACCCGGTCGGCGTGCTGGAGCTCGTCACCATATCGACCTTGAATGGCGTGCTTTACGGCATGCTGTTGTTTTTGATGGCGAGCGGCCTCACGCTGATCTTCAGCATGATGGGCGTGCTTAATTTCGCCCACGCCAGCTTCTACATGCTCGGCGCGTTCTTCGGCTTCCAGATCAGCCAGATGCTCGACTTCTGGCCGGCGTTCTTCATCGCGCCATTCCTCGTTGGGGGAATCGGAGCGCTGCTCGAGCGCTACGGGCTTCGCCACGTGCACCGCCACGGCCCGGTGGCCGAACTGTTGTTCACATTCGGGCTCGCCTTCGTCATCGAAGAAGTCGTGCAGATGATCTGGGGGAAGGGACCGGTGGATTATCGCGTCCCGCCGGCCCTTAATTTCAGCGCGTTCACGGCGTTCTCGACCAACTATCCTGCCTACAAAATGTTCGAGCTCTTGACCGCCATCGCGATTTTCGCTGCGCTGCTCGCCGTGCTCACGCGCACCCGCGTCGGGCTCATCATCCAGGCCTCTCTGACCCACGCCCGCATGGTGGCCATGCTCGGCCATAACGTGCCGAGAGTTTTCATGCTGGTGTTCGGCGTCGGAACCGGACTTGCGGCGGTCGCCGGCGTGATTGCCGGGCCAGCGTTGGTGACACAGTCGAACATGGCGGCGGCGCTGGGCCCGATCCTGTTCGTCGTCGTGGTGGTCGGCGGGCTGGGATCGCTGGCCGGCGCGTTCCTGGCTTCGCTGCTCATCGGGCTTATCCAGACGTTTGCGGTTTCCATCAACCTTTCGGTCGCGGATGTCCTCGGCCGCCTCGGCGTCGCACCTCCCTCCGCCGGTGTGCTGGCCGACGTCTGGAACGTGACGGTGGCGCAGATTGCGCCGATCATTCCCTACCTGCTTCTGGTCCTAATACTGATCTTCCGGCCGACCGGTCTGATGGGGACGCGCGAACATTGACCAACGCAGTGGCGAAATCGCGAGCAAGCCGGTGCGCGGAAGCCTAAACCCGGCCCGATCCTCGGCGTTCGTGCGCCTTGCGGCGCCGTGGATTGCGCTCGCGATCATTTTCGCGATCCTGCCGGCGATCTTCACGTCGGGTAGCGCACTCACGATGCTGAGCCTGATGGGTATCATGATCGTGTTCGCGCTGTCCTACAACATGTTGCTTGGCGAGACCGGTCTGCTCTCCTTCGGCCACGCCGTCTACTACGGTCTCGGCGGTTTCATGGCCGTACACGCCATG
>JBEKHQ010000629.1:0-3168 GCA_050012195.1 Bryobacteraceae bacterium
TGCTGGCGGTGTCGCCGACGGCTTTGACGTTCAACTACACCTTCGGAGGCGCGCTTCCGGCGTCCCAAAACATATCGATTACCAACGCGGGATCGGGTGCGCTTGCCTGGACCGCCTCGGACAGCGACTTTTGGGTCGGCCTGTCTCCTGTGTCCGGCGCCGCTCCAGGTTCGCTGGCGGTGTCGGTGAATCCGGCCAACTTGGCGGCTGGAACCCACACCAGCAACTTGCAAATTACCTCAGCGGGAACGGCCGGAAGCCCGGCGACCGTCGTGATCACGCTGGTGGTGCAGGGTACGCAGCCCGCGGGCAACATTACCGCGGTCGGTAATGGCGCAAGCTTTCAACCCGGCTTCGCTTCGGCCACCTGGGTCACGATCTTCGGAACGAATCTGTCGCAAAGCACGCAATCGTGGCAAGCCGCCGATTTCGTAGGTGGAAAGCTGCCGACTTCGCTCGACGGCGTGTCGGTGACCATCGACGGCGTGGCGGCGTATGTCGAATTCATCAGCCCCACGCAGATCAACGTGCTCGCTCCGGACGACGCGGTGGTGGGCACGGTACAGGTTCAGGTGACCGTGGCTGGGCAAACGAGCAACAGCTTGGCGGCGCAAAAACAGCAGTACGCTCCGGCGTTCTTTACGATCGACGGAGGCGCTTTGGTAGCCGCGAGGCACTTGAACGGTACGCTCGTGAGCGCCACGCAGCCGGCCGCGCCGGGTGAAGTGATCGAGCTCTATGCAACCGGGTTCGGCCCCACCAACCCGCCGTTTCCCACGGCGGACTTAGTAACCACCGCAGTCCCGTTGCCGGCGAACTCCGTTCAAGTCACCGTCGGGGGTATCGCCGCGACGGTCGGCTTCACCGGCTTGACCGAATCCGGTCTGTACCAGTTCAACGTGACGATGCCGAGCCTTCCAAACGGCGACGCCGCGGTTGTCTCTCAGATCGACAACGTCCAAACGCAAGCCGGGGTGTCGATCCCGATTCAGCAGTAAATCAGCGATACACCCAGGTATCGAAAAAATCGTTTAGCGATGTCGCCGTCGCGGCCTCCAGCGATTTTTGGAAATCCCGGCTGGTCACTTGCCCGCCCCAATGATCTTTCGTATAAACCCTCAGGCCGCGCCAAAAGGCGTCCTCGCCCATCTGTTGCCGCAGCAGATGCAGAACCCAGGCGCCCTTCTGATAGGGAATGCCGCCGCTGGCTTGATCGGCCGTCGTCCAATCGTGGAAACTTAACGGCCGATCCCGCCCCTCGGCTTTCAGCTTTTCGTAAGTCTGCCGCGACTTGTCGATCTCCCGCTGGTAACGCTCATGGCCGAATTGCTGTTCGAGAAATGCGTCGGCAAGAAACGTCGCGAATCCTTCGTTGAGCCAGAAATCCGACCAATCCCGACAGGCGATCCCGATGCCGTACCATTGATGCGCCAGTTCGTGCGCGAGCAGCCAGAGATCGTCCGGATGCGCCGCCAGGGTCTCGCCATAGGCGGCCGGCAGCAGCGTCAATTGCGCCATTTCCTGCATCGGATTCCCGTTTGCCAGAACCTGCGTGTAGGTTTTCTCCGGATACGCGTGACCGGTTCTTTCCTCCAGAAACCGAAGCGCCTGCTTCGTGCCTTCCATCGTCTTCGCCAAGTCGCGCGAACCTCGCGGACCCAGGTAGCGAAGCTTCACGGAACCCGATTGCTCGGTCTGCTCCTCAAAATCGCCAACTGCGAATCCGAAAGTGAACGGAGGCGCTTCGGCGTCCTGCCTCCATTCGGAAACGTCGCGCTGCCCGTCGCGATGCGTGTCGACTAAGCGGCCGCTTGCCGCGACCTTCATGTTCCGAGGAACCGAAATGGTGAGATGCAAGGTGGCGCGGTCCTCCGGCCGGTCGTTCGCGACCATCCAATTGCTCGTAAAGAATGCGGTATAGACCTGGTTGTCAAAAAAAGTGAGCCCGTTGGCCGGTTGGGCTTCGTACCGGATCGTGAGCTTGCGCTGCTCGCCGATCCGCGCGCGCTTTACGAGCCGAATCACCAGCAGCGGCCCCTGGCGCTCGAAAGGCTGGTTCATATACTCTTCCACCACGGCCGTGATGCGCAGCGATCCCGCATCCAGCTCCAGCGAATCGAGACCGTCCACTACCGTGTGAAACTGGATGGTCACCTCGCCGGTGAGGCGCTTGGCGGCGATGTCAGGCGCGATCTTGACGTCGTAATGTTCGACGTCATAGGGCCGAGGGGGCGGCGCCGCGCCGATTGCGACGCTCGCAGCGAATAGGAACGCAACGTATAGCCGATCCACTCAGGAATGGTACCAGCGGGGCTGCTACGATGAGTGCCTATGCCTTACCAAGAGATTCTGTGCGAAAAAGAAGGCCCCGTCGCTGTCCTCACATTGAATCGTCCGGCCAAGCTCAATGCCTACTCGGAGAAGATGGTGCACGAGCTGCTGGCGGCGCTTGCCGACGCCCGCGATGACGACGCGATTCGAGCGGTGATCCTGACCGGCGCCGGGCGCGGTTTCTGCTCGGGCGGCGATATCAGCCGCGATTTTCAATATCCCGCCCGCTACCGCGGCCATCGGTTCGAATCCATGCTGGAGATGCGCGAGAACATGCACGAACTGGTCAAGTTCCTGCAGCGCTTCGACAAGCCGGTGATCGCGGCTGTGAATGGAGCGGCCGTCGCAGGCGGGCTTACCCTGGCGCTGGCTTGCGACTTCCGCATCGCGGGCGAGAGCGCAAAATTCGGCGACACCTCGCTGCGATTTGGCCTGCTTCCGGACGAAGGCGGCGCGTTTTTCTTCCCGCGATTCCTCCCGCTGGATCGAGCCTTGAAGATGTCACTGTTTTCCGAAGTCTACGGCGCCACCGAAGCGGCTTCGCTCGGGCTAGCGACAACCGTCGTTCCGGACGCCGAACTGATGCCCACCGCCCGCGCCTGGGCCCAGCGGCTGGCCGACGGACCTCCGCTGGCCATCCGCATCGCCAAGCGCATGATGTACAAGCAGCTTTCCATGACGCTCGACAACGCGCTCGAAGATGCCGCCATGGCGACGCTGGTGATCAACTACACCGATGATGTCAAGGAAGGCACTGCGGCGTTCCACGAGAAGCGCAAGCCGCGTTATAGGGGAAAATGAGCCAAAGCGCCCTCCCCGGGGGGCTTGGGTTCTTCC
>JBEKHQ010000630.1:0-3159 GCA_050012195.1 Bryobacteraceae bacterium
GGGCCGAACAACGCTTAGAAACAAGACCGGAGCGACAGGGAGACGGACGCTTGCCGATACCGGCTTCGCAAGACTGGCGGTCAGATTTCAACGCGGCCTGTAGTGCAGGCGGACCTCCACGGCCAGGGGCGCGCCCGGCTTCACGGCGACTCGATAGACAGTCTGCGGGGGCGGATCGTCCTGAGTGAGCAGGCGCGTTCCATCGGCTGCCGCGTCCTGTTCGACGCGAGTCCAAGTCTTGCCGACGCCGCCGGTCAGTTCGAACACCTCGGGCTTCGCACTGCCCCATTGCTTCTCCCAGGCTGCGACCTGAGCATTGGAGAGCGCCAGCGCATTCTCTCCGATGGTGATCCCCTCGATTGGCTCGGGCGTCAACAACACAGTGAGCTCTTCCTCTACCTGATCCGGGCGGCTGCGGTGAAGCGCGAAGAAATTGGGGCGGTCGCTCTGCGCGGGGATGTCGATGAGCTTACCCCCGGAGACCTTGTTGTCACCGCCACGCGTGCGAATGGTCGGAAAGATGAGGTAGGGCGCGCCACGTTCGCCCGAGCCGTAACGCTCGCGATCGACCACGTACAGATATCCGCGCTCCGGCGATTCCAGCGTCAATCGGACGCGATCGCCCGCAGTAAGCCGGCTTGTGGAAGACACGCGCTCGGGTATCAGCTCGGCGGTTTCGGTTCCTTCCTGGACCAAGATTCTTGCGCCCGAGTCGGCGGCGGCAGCCGGCCGAAGACGCCAGATGGTGACGCCGAGCTCGCTTGCCGCCGAGGAATGGCGCAGGGACGCGACAACCTGGGGATCGAGCGCTTTGTATTTTGGTTTTACTTTTACCGGTGCCGGGGCGGTCGCGGGTGGGCGCGCCTGGACGACGTCTTCGGGCACAATGCCGCGCTGTCCGGAGTCGCTTGCGTCAAGCGAGACGCTCGCCAGCCGAATTCCGATGGCCCAACGGTTTAGGGTGATCATTTCCAGTCTCCCTGCTGCACAAATGCAGCCCAATAGTAAGGCGATTGCCATTCCTTATGTTTCCGCAGTGCCTGTTGCGCAGCGAGCAGCGCTTCGGACGGACGCTTGTAATCGCGCAGCAAGCTGCGATAAAACGCGGCCATCAGCTCAGCAGTAGCGCGGTCGTCGACGCTCCACAGACTGACGATGACGCGTGGAACGCCGGCGTATAGGAACGCGCGGGTAAGCCCCATCAGCCCTTCGCCACGAACCTCTTTGCCCAGCCCGGTCTGGCAGGCGCTTAGCACCACCAGGTCCGCCGACAGCCGGGTGTTGTAAATATCGTTGACGCGGAGAAAGCCGTCTACAGGGCGTCCCTCCGGGTCGAGTTGAGAAAGCACCAGCGCGGAAAGCTCCGGTCGTTCGGTATCGAGATAGCCGTGGGTGGCGAAGTGCAGATAGCGATATTGGCCCAGCACGCCGCTGAGGGCTTCGGCGCGGCTGGCCTCAAAGCCAGTGGCTTTCAGATCGGAGGGATTGTCCGCCACCTGCAGAATCGCCTCGGCCTCTTGCGACGTAAACGGCAGGCGGGGAATGCGCAGACGAGCGTCGCCGCCGCTTTGTGTCACCGCGAGATGTTCGAGCAGGCGCGAGGCGCCGGCGTCCGGCGGTTGGGCGAGAGCCACCTGCTTCCCGGCATGCGCGCGCGGATCGGAGGCATCGAAAACCGGATCCGCGAAAACTGCTAACAACTTGGACGCAGGTGCGCGGCCGGCCACTTGGGTGCGCAACGCGGCGATGGCGGATGCCGAAGGCAGCATCACCACTTCGCGAAGGCCGCCGCCAGGCGAGAGCATGGCGAACGGGATGCGCTGCAGAGCGCTGTCGGCGACGACGGCCAGGCGCTTATTGCCTAGCACGGATGCCGCGGGGGCGAGCACCATCCCGCTGAGCTTGCGAGTGGCAGCGGCCACTTCGGCGTCCGGGCGATGCGTCGCAAGAAGCTCATAAACCCGCGTGGCCTGCGCCTCAATTTCCGATCGAGGTGGCAGCGGGAACGCGCGCAGTTGATCCGTACCGACCACCCACAGCCAGCTCGTCTTTTCTCCCAGCGAGTATTCGAGCAGCAGAGTATCGGGATCCAGCACCTGACGGCGGATCTCGCCGACACGGAGCAGCGCGGGCTGGGTGAGCGCGGCGTAGCGCGGGCTTGCCGACCGGATGGCCGCTTCCACGTCCTGATACTCGGATTGGAGATCGCGAATCTCGGCAGTGAGCGCGGCGGCTTGGGGATCGTCACGGCCGAGAAGCGGAAGGAGCCGGGCGCCCTTAGCGTTCAGACGATCGGAGAGATCGCGCTCGCGTGCGATGAGTTTGGGGTCCAGGCCCTCACGTATATCGGCGCCGGATGCGGCCAGCATGTCGAGCAGGCTGCGGGCGCGCGAGCGTTCATTGGCCTGCAGCGCGGCTTCGGTATCGCCGAGGCGCATGAGCAGATCGACGTAGAATGCATACGAATCCTGCTGCGTGGCGAAAAAGGAGGCGCGGAGCTGTTCGCTATTCGCCGCGCCGCGGCTTTCTTCGGTAAGGCGGAGCGCTTCTTCCATACGGAGGCGAGCGGCGGTCAGATTGCCACCTTCGCTTTCCGCGCGTGCGATAGTCTCAAGGGAGAAAGCTTCGTAACTTCGATCGCCGATGGCGCGAAACTCAATCAGAGCTTGATCGCTAGCGCTAATGGCTTGGCTGGGATGTGCTGAAAGCAGCGCGGTGCGGGCCATCTCGGCCAAAGCGATGCCCGTGAGACGGCGATCGTGAACCGCGCGAGCAAGTTCAAGCGATTCGGCAGCCGAGGCTTGAGCGGTGTCGAAACGGCCCAGTGCAGCCTGGGCGCGGGCGGTTTCCGAGAGAGCTTCGGCCAAGCCACGTTTATCGCCGGATGCACGCCATGCGGTTAAAGCGCTCTCCAGAACGGGGATTGCTTTAGCGGGGCGATTTTCGGCGGCGAGATACAGGTTGGCCAGAGCGCCCAGTGTGGTTGCCTCGCCGCGGCGATCCCCAACCTGCTTCCATAGCGGAAGGGACTGATTGAAATACGTTTCGGCCTGATCGAGCTCGCCGAGCTGGCGGTTTGCCACTCCCATGTTCGCCAGCACTCGCGCCCGCGTCAGATCGTTAGGCGACGTCTGCAACAAATCGAGTGAGCGCCGGTAG
>JBEKHQ010000631.1:0-3154 GCA_050012195.1 Bryobacteraceae bacterium
GCCAGTAGCTTTGGCGAGCAATGGAACCTTTCGCCCAGTTCTGCTCCCGGCGTTTCGAAGCCCAGCCATTTCATTTTCGCCTTTTCCAGAGTGTCTTCGGGAATTAATTGGAACGGGCCTTTCTCATCGGCTCTGGTAATCGTATAGGTCAGCAGGAGAGGGCCGGCATCGCTATCCAGCAGGTCCCACATCTCCGCATCAATTGTGCCGGTCGGCTTCAGACCGTGGTTTTCCTGGTATCCCTTGACCGCAATCCCGAAGTCGTCGCCGTAGACTCCGTCAATTTCGCCCGGCGAGAACCTGGCACGGTCAAGAAGAATCTGCGCCCGCACCACTCTTGGCCCCGTCGCGCCAGGCCCTATCGCGCCGGTCTTGGTTGAATCCTCTATTTCGTTCCCGGCAAGGCGCCGGGGCGCCGGCGCAGTGGCGGGTCTTTTCGCCCGGCTGGCCGCGCTTGCGCCCGCCAGCGTCAGAATCGAAACAGTCACCACTATGGAAGCTAAACGCATACCGAACCGTCGGCACGTGGCGGGCCGTCGCCATGGGGTGCGGCGCACACACCGCCGACTCGAGCGCCGACGAACACCGCGGCACGAGGGAAGACAACCGTTAATTGACTGGGCCCGTCCAATGCGCGAATATCGTGGCCAACCCGACCGCTGCCGCGATCAGACCAATCGAACCTATGAAGCTCCAAACCAGCCGCCGTTGCTGGGCCATCATGACCTGGCTCGCACGCCTGCATTGACGGGAATTTCAGACCCCAGCCGCGGCGCGGCTCGGCGCAAGGAGTATGCACAGGCTTCCAGAGCGATCGCGAACACGCACCAGACCTGCCAATGCGACAAGAGCCCACTGGCGACGAAGAATGTCGTCGTCCAACCGGCATCGGCGCCAAACCGCCACGCCGAAAGTGCGCCAACGGCAACTGCTACAGGCGTCAACAAGAGTCCCAACAGCGACCAAGCTTGCCTGTATGGCACCTGGGAGACTGCCCCGAACCAGTGGAGCGGCGCCTGAGCTACGGCAAGCTTTTCGCTAGTCATCGAACCGCCACGGGAAGGCCGATTTGCTGGCCGATGATTTCGCCGGAAACAACCAGCTCCACCCGGCGATTCTCCTGCCGGCCGGCTGCGGTGTCATTCGAAGCTACCGGCTGAGTTTTTCCAAAACCTCTCGAGGTTACCGAAGAACTTTCGACACCCTGCTGAGTCAGATAGTTCCGCACCGCTTCGCCGCGTTGTTCGGAGAGCTTCTGGTTGTAGTCATCGCCGCCGACGCTATCGGTATAGCCTTCGACAGCTAGTCTCAGACCCGGATGGCCCGAGATGATTCCGGCTACTTTGGCGAGCTTCTCGCGAGCCGCCGGCCGCAATGTATATAGAGCCGTGTCGAACAGCACGTCCGACATGTTCACGATCAACCCGCGGGCCGTGTCGCGAGTCTGGAGAATCGCGTTGAATTGCAACAAGAGGTCCGCGCGAAGCTGCGTCTTTTCGGCATCGGCTTCCGCTTTCTGGTTGGCGGCGCGCTCGAGGTCGGCCCGAGCGGCGATTCTCTGCGCTTCATTCTCCGCGGTCAAGCGATCCGTTTCGGTTTGGACGGCCGCAAGCCGCGCATCGTTTTCTCGTCTCAGACGATCAGCTTCGGTTTGAGCTGCCGCGATCTGGGCGTCGTTTTCGCGCTTAACGCGTTCGGCGTCGCCTACGGCAGTGAGCCGCGCTATCTCTGCTGCTCGCGTGACACGGTCGGTTTCAAGCTGCGCGGCAGCGCGGTCGTCCTCGGCGCGCGCTTGACGTTCCGCACCCGCCGCGCGCTCGGCCGCCAACTGCTGCTCTTCGATCTTCTTCACGGTGATGATCCGTGCGTCCTCCGCCATTTGAACGGCTTCGCGCGCCACAGTACCGATAGGTTTCTTGCCGCCCTTGCCGATCAGATAGCCCTCGGCGTTATCGAGGTCCTCGACGGCCTTCCGGAAAGTGTCGCCCGCATACTGTTCGGCGCCGGTCCAACGCGCGATCTCAACGGCGTTACGCGCCTCGTAGAGTTCGAGCGGAACTTTCGAATTCAGGTGGCGAGGCTGAATATCGCCCGGCCTCACATTCAGCACGTACTGCCCTCGCTGCAGGAGCTCGTATTTCGCGTCGACCTGCTCGATGGTTCCGACGGTATCGGTCCTGACGAAGTTCTCCATCACCACTACGTCGCTTGGTTGCGTGACGGCGAAGTACGGTTCCGCGGTCACGATCAAACCGAATGACTGCAATTCTGTGGTCGCGTCCAACTTCGTCTTGCCGCTATTATTGAGGAGCACTTCGCCGACGTTCGTCGCGCGGCCTTCCGGGGTGATGGCCCACATAACGTAGGTCAAATACTCTCGGCCGAACTGCGTAGCCGGCCCAAGCTTCTCCATCTCCGCGTCGATCTTGATCACGCCCTGTTTGCTCTCGACCTTCGCCTCACCGCGCGCATCCCTCATCAACGCTGTCCCGCGGAATCCGATTCTCGTCGATCCGCTGCGGTGGTTGTAGTTGATGGCTTTCGTAGTCCGCGCGACCACGGTTATGCGATAGATCGGCGCTGTCCCGCCGTTATCGATCGGTTGTTGAGTTGGGTTGGGAGCTTGTGGCGCCTGGGCCAACGCGACCCCGCACATCGTCAGGAATACGCTTGCAATCTTCATTTGTTAATCCTCAATCCTCATAGCGACGCGGCTGATATGTGCACGAGGCGCGCCGAACGCCTCCCGGCCGCCGATCTGTTGAGGCTTCTAGCCTGCTTGGCCGGTATCTCGGGACGAACGCCAAGCGAGGCTCTGCGCGGATAACCGTATTTGGTCAAATGACCGCGCGCGGTCGAGGAATGTGGTCGCGCGGGAGGAAACGTGTTTGGGCCGGTTCTTGCAGTAGCTAGCAATTGAAGGAGAACAATATTATGCTTTGGACAATATTCATCGTTCTGCTGGTGCTGTGGGCGCTGGGACTGGCCACATCGTACACGATGGGCGGTCTCATTCACATTTTGCTAGCCGTGGCGCTGGTTGTCTTAGTGATCCGGGCAATTCAAGGACGCAGCATCGCATAGCTTGCGACCGACGCCGCGTATCGGCAATATCTCGGATTGCGGTATCGACGATACACGGCGTCATGACCAG
>JBEKHQ010000632.1:0-3150 GCA_050012195.1 Bryobacteraceae bacterium
ATGCTGCTCGTACCTTCCAGGACAACCCCATCGACGGGGACCTTTTCGCCGGGGCGCACGCGAAGACGGTCACCCGCCTTCACCTGTTGCAGCGGTAAATTGGACTCCGAGCCGTCCTTGCCCACGACTCGGGCCGTTTTTGGGGCCAGCCCTGGAAGAGCGCGGATTGCGGCTCCTGGCTGGCTTTGCGCTCTCAATTCCAGAACCTGCCCGAGAAGCACGAGAGTCGTGATCGCCGCCGCTGCCTCGAAGTAAACGGCCACTCCACCCGTTTCATTGCCAGTCAACATCACAACGCGTATTTTCTCGTCGTGCAGTTGCGAATCGCCTCGGCTCACCGCTAATCGCCCGCGCTCGAGGCCCGTCATGAATTCATGCTTTTCCAGTTCTTTGCGGCGCTCGTCGTAGACGGACACGCTGTCCCTTTTGTATGGTTCAGCAGTTGCTGTAGCGACGGTCATAAATTTCCATTTCCGCGGAGTGCGCCAACCCATCGTCGTCCGGACCGCGTACAATCCGCCGCGAGAAATGTTCTAATCTTGCTAAAATTGTGCGATAACGCCTGAAGAGCGCTGGAAGGGGTGCGTCTCAGTGGAACCGGGGAACAGTGCGCCAACCGTGGAAGATCGCCGCGCCGCGGAGGTGCGCCAACAACTGGACCGCATCCTATCCGATTCCGCCTTCTCCGGCGCGAATCGCCGGAGCCGCCTGCTTCGTTATCTGGTAGAACAGACTCTCGAAGACCACTCGGACGCTCTTAAGGAATCCGTGATCGCGATTGAGGTTTTCGAGCGGGCCCCGGATTACGATCCTCAGATCGATTCGGTTGTTCGCGTGGAAGTGGGGCGATTGCGAACTCGCCTGGCCGAGTATTACGCCAAGGCGGGTCCGGGCGAGCCGGTGCAGATCGAAATTCCGAAAGGCGGCTACCGGCCGGTATTTGTTTTTCGCGACAGTGCCGCGAAAACCAGTGCGCCGACGCTTCCGGAGAAAACGCCTCCACGCGCGGGATTGCGAAACTGGAAATCGATTGCGGCAGTCGCCGCGATCCTGGCAGCGTTGGGGATTTGGCGCATCCGCACACCCCCTCCGATAACACCCGCGGCCATCGCGGTGCTTCCGTTCCTCAACCTGAGCGGAGACGCCGCCGATGAATATCTCGGCGACGGCATCAGCGAAGAGTTGACCGAAACGCTATCCGAGTTCAACGAGCTGAGGGTGGTCGCGCGCACCTCCGCGTTTCAATACAAGGGAAAGAGCGCGGATGCGCGCGAGATCGGGCGGAATCTGCGAGTGGGAGCAATGGTCGAAGGCAGCGTCGCCCGGCGCGGGGCCCAGCTTCACGTGGTTGCCCAGCTCATTCGCACTGGCGACGGTTACCATCTCTGGTCGCACACCTACGATGCCACGCTGGCGGAGCTTCCTTTGGTGGAAGCCGGTATTGCGCGGTCGGCGCGCGAAGTGCTTTCGCCATCGGCGGCAACGGCAGGGGCCAAAGAGATCTCCACCACGCGCAACGCCGAAGCCCACAATCTTTATTTGCGCGCCGCGTACGAGCTGAACCGGCGTACCGCGGCTTCCGTTAGGCAAGCAATGGCATTGGCGGCGCAGGCTTTGGAAAAGGATCCGTCCTTCGCCCAGCCGTATGTCGTCATGGCGGCGGGCGAATCGCAGTTGAACACGCTGCTGGCGCAAAGTCCGCACGCGGGCGCCGAGCGCGCTCTGGCGGATACAGCAAAGGCCCTCGCGCTGGATCCGGGAAACAGCGGCGCTCACGCCCAGAAGGCCCTGCTGGCTTATACCGATCAATGGGACTGGCCGCAGGCGGAACGCGAGTTTCGGTTGGCACTTGCGGCCGGCTCTCATGGATCCGCGGAGAGCCTCTATGGTTGGTCTCTGATGACGCGCGGCCGTTTCGCCGAAGCGCGAAGACATTTGCAAATCGCCGCCGAGTTGGACCCTCTATCCCTGGGTCCTCAATTGAATCAGGTTTCGGAACTGCTGAACGAGCGAAATTACCCCGAAGCGATGCGCAAGGTGGAGCAGATCCTCAGAACTGCTCCTGTCAACCCTGCCGCGCTTTACCTGGCCTTCGCCGTCGCGTATTGGCAGCGAGATTGCCCAGCGGCAACCGCGTGGAGCCGGAAGCTCACGGACGCGTATCCGGAGGCGTTGAGCGCCGCCATGGCGCAGGAGGGCGCCGAAGCCGTGTGCGGCCGCCCAATCCACGCCAAAGGCGGCTTAGCAGACTGGCTGAGGAAGCATCCGTCCGCGTATATCTCCCCCTATTCCATGGCTGCGGCGTACGCGATTGGAAACGATGCCGAACACGCCATGTCCCAACTGCAGAAATCCGCAGAGCTTCGCGAACCGGTGCTCATGGCTCTCAAAGTCGACCGAGTGTTCGACTCGATCCGACAGGATCCCCGGTTTATCGCGCTAGAGCGCCGTCTCGGATTGCTCGACTGACCTCTCGGCGCTTCGCGGCCAACAGCGCGCCAATGCCGACGGCAAGAGCGCACCAGCTTCTGGGCTCCGGAACTCCGCTCGGGGGAGGGCCGACATTGGAAGTCGCGCTGAGTTGAACCTCGTCGAAGGCAACGACGCCGGGCTCGCTCGGATCCGCGAATCCGATGGTGATATCGCCGGTCGGAGCTGTCCCACCAGTCGCGAAGGTCAGTGTGTCCAAGGAGAACGTGCCCGGCGTTGGCGTCAACTGGTTCTTGTCCGTCGCGAGAACGTCCGCACCGGCGGATAGGGTAGCGACGTATCCGCTATAGCCGGCTAGATTTGATGGAAACGCCCCCACGTCGAACGTTAGGGTGTAGGTTGTGTTCGCCGCCCAGGCGGTCGAGAGAGTCTGCGAGACGCTCTCATGGTCACTTTCGCTGGGGTCGTCGCCGAAGACTAAAATCTGGGTGCCGTTCGGGATCGACGCGGCTGGGTAGACCTCCGACGGCGGCGCATAAAAGATGCCGGTGCCCGTCCAGCCGTCTCCTACCGCCTCGTATCCGGACCCACCCAACGACGGGAGTTCGAAGCTTGGATTGGTGATGGTGATCGATCCCGCCAGCCCCGGTCGTGAGAGGACGGCCAACGCGGCTATTGTCAGAAGAGATATTGTCAGTTTCATGATTTCGGTTACTCCTT
>JBEKHQ010000633.1:0-3146 GCA_050012195.1 Bryobacteraceae bacterium
CTTGCTTCAGGCCGGCATCTGCAACACGGATTTGGAACTCCAGCGGGGCTATTACGGATTTCGAGGGACGCCGGGACACGAGTTCGTCGGCGAGGTTTTGGAAGCGGACGACCGAACGTGGATCGGCGAGCGTGTGGTGGGCGAGATCAACCTGGCTTGCGGGCGATGCGAGTGGTGCGCGCAGGGCCTGGGCCGGCATTGCCCGAAACGAAAGGTGCTGGGCATAGTGAAACATCCCGGAGCCTTCCGGGAATTGCTGACGCTGCCGGAGCGAAATTTGCACCGCATCCCTAAGAACATCGCAATCGAGCACGCTGTGTTTGTCGAACCGCTCGCGGCGGCCTGCGAAATTCTAGATCAGGCGACCATTCCTCGCGGCGCCGTTGTCGCCGTGCTCGGCGATGGCAAGCTAGGATTGTTAGTCGGCCAAGTTCTGAAGGCGCACGGCGCGGAGGTTCATCAATACGGGCGGCACAAAGAGAAGCTGCGAATCGCGGCGGATCTGGATATCGATACCAGAATGATTCGGAAGAAGACGCCCCAGGCCGCGTACCAGTGGGTGGTGGATGCAACCGGATCGAGCGCCGGTCTGCGGCAAGCTATCACCATGACTAAACCCCGCGGCGCCGTGATTCTGAAATCCACAATGCACGGACTGGTGCGCCTGGATACGGCCCCTGTTATCGTCAACGAGATCACGCTGGTGGGCTCGCGCTGCGGGCGATTCGAGCCAGCGTTGAAGCTGCTCGAGACCGGCCGGGTGAAAGTCGAATCCTTGATTTCGGAAGTGATCCCGCTCGCGAGGGCGCGAGAAGCGTTCCGGCGGGCGGCCGCTCCGGGCGTGCTAAAGGTGTTGCTGCATGCTTAGAAGAATCGCCTTATTGTTGATGGCGGGTTGCGCAGCCGCGGCCCCGCAGACGCCTCAATACGGATATCAGGTTGTCCACGTATATCCTCATGATCGCGCCGCGTTCACGCAAGGGCTGGAATTTCGCGCCGGCTTCCTCTATGAAGGCACGGGCTTGAACGGCCAGTCGACTTTGCGCAAAGTAAAACTCGAAACCGGCGAAGTGCTTCAAGAGATCCACTTGGACTCCCAGTATTTCGGCGAGGGCATCACGGTGTTTAACCAGCAGATCCTGGAGCTGACATGGCGTTCTGAAACCGGCTTTGTGTACGATCAGTCCACCTTTCGCCGTTTGCGGCCGTTCAACTATTCCGGCGAAGGCTGGGGGCTCGCCAACGATGGCCAGCAGATTTACATGAGCGACGGCACGTCCCAAATTCGCATCTGGGATCCGGAGAGTCTGCAAGAGAAACGGCGCATCACGGTTCACGATGGCGCAAAGCAGATTACGTATCTTAACGAACTGGAGTACGTGCAAGGCGAAATCTACGCGAATATCTGGCAGACGGATCGCATCGCGCGCATCTCGCCCGCCGATGGACGAGTGCTCGGGTGGATCGATCTGGCGGGTCTGGTTAGCGATGCCGATCACCTCGACAACGGCGCGGTGCTGAACGGAATCGCGTACGATGTCCTCGGCAATCGCTTGTTCGTCACGGGAAAGCTGTGGCCCAAATTGTTCGAGATCAAACTTGTGCCGAAAGCCGGCCGGCGCAAATAGCGCGGCTACCGAAACAGAAGCCGCACTCGATCCTTGAACCGGCGATACCAGGAGGAGCGCGCCGGAGGCGATTGTTGACCCGCCGCGATAGCCGCCGGCTTGGAGGTGTCAATTTGCGGGGGCGCTACATAGGGCTCTTTATGGACCATTCGAATGCGGAAACCTTCGAATGAGTAGGTCTTTCGTAGCAGCTGCCCATGCCCATCCTCGAGGATGAGCGAGAAGCCGGGTACGCCGTTAGCGTTGCTCACCTCCACCGGAAAGCGACCCGTCACGTTGCGCTCGATGTAGGCGGTCTCGTAACGGTGGTGTTTGTGGCTCCAGACGAAAACGCGGAAGCTGTCGAACTCGTACGGCTCCAGCCCCTTGGTAATCGTGGTCCAAAGCCAATCGTTCTTGACCGTGTCGCCCTCCTTCGATTGCCCCAGAGCGAAATATGACGTAATGCGATGGCCTTCGGCATACTGCGCGACTTCGTCGGGGATGGCCATGCTGAGCATTCGCGTCAGCACCCAACCTACTTTGGAGTCGGCGGCGCGGACCAGGCTCCAGTCATCCATCGGGACTGGGGCGGCCGGCTTCTGCTCGGTTGAGGGCGCGGCGGGCGCGAGCGTTTGCGCGCGCGGAACGGAGAGAGCGATCCAATTGTCCGGCAGCTTCGGCGCTGGGGGCGGCGGAGGCGGACCGATCCTGGCCGGCGACTGGGCTTGCGCCTGGCGTCGATGCCGTTGGGGAACTGACTTGGCCGTGGCGGGAGGCGCGGAAATCTGGGGCGCCTGATAGCGCGGCGTCAGCTTATGGCCGATCACGTCCACCTTCGCGTTCTCCGGAACCTGCCAGAAGCTGGGAGAAGAACGATTCGGTTCGATGTGCACGTTCAGCATCTCAAAAACGGTCGCGGCGCCTTGGGTGGGATACTGCGACAAGTTTTCAGCGGTGCGGCGAAGGTCCGCCATCTGCTCCGGAGTCAGGAGCTGGCGCATATCGGTCCAGGCTTCCACGCCTTGATCGGTCCGAACCTTCACCAGCCGGTGTCTGTATTCCAGGATCTGAAGCTTTTCTCCGTGCTTCACCGTCGCGGCGGTTGCGGATTTGGCCGACAAATCCTGATGGAGACTCAAGGTGGTGGGACCCACATACGCCTCGCCGATCGAGACCGTCCGGGATGTTTGAGAATTGCAAGAAACCAGGAACCCCAACAGGAGACCGGTTGCAACGCGAGGGAATGTCACGAGCCGCAGCTTCTGTTGCTAGTGTAAACAGTAATGGCTGATGAAGCAACGCGATCGGAAATCGAATTCTACTGCCCGCGGTGCAACCTCGCCGTAACCGACCCGTTGGCCTGCGGCGATTGCGCGGCGATCATTTGCCGGCGCTGCGGCACGCCGTTGGAGCGAGTGGACGAGTTGGGAATCGGCTAGGGCGCCGATGAAAAACTCTCTTGAGAGCCGCAAGGGAGACAAGCTAAAGCATGTCCCACATGTCAGGTCAATAGCTTGTAAGTCCAGTGGGGCATGC
>JBEKHQ010000634.1:0-3146 GCA_050012195.1 Bryobacteraceae bacterium
CGCGATGGGATAACGCGCCAGGATTCCCATCAGCAGACTTCCGAAAGCCGCGCACACGCAAGTGGCGGCCACCACCGCGGTCAGCGGCATACCGGTCTCGTGCAAAATCGCCGGGTTGACGAAGATGATGTACGCCATGGTGACGAACGTGGTTGCCCCTGCCAAAATCTCCGTGCGCCAGTTCGTCCCCAGTTCGCGAAATTGGAAATACGCTTCGAGACGCGCCCGCATCAGGTTTCCATCATCGCCTTCGGAAGAGGGGAGGCGCAACGCGATACACTGGTTCGGAAAGGACCCCCCCGTGTTAGTAGTCATGCGCGCGCACGCCACCGAGCAGGATATCGCCGCGGTCTGCGCGAAAATTCAAAGCCTGGGCTTCCGCCCCCACGTGATGCCGGGCGCGGAACGAACCGCCATCGGGATCACCGGCAATCACGGAGCGGTGCCTGCCGCCGAGTTTGTGGATCTGCCCGGCGTCGCCGAAGCGATCCCGGTCTCGAAGCCCTACAAGCTGGTAAGCCGCGAAGTGAAGCCCGACAATACCATCGTGAACATCGCGGGCGTCGCGGTGGGTGGCGCCGAACTGGCGCTTTGCGCGGGACCTTGTTCGGTGGAAAGCCGCGAGCAAATCCTCGCCTCGGCGCGCGCCGTGAAAGCGGCTGGCGCCCAATTGCTGCGCGGCGGCGCCTACAAGCCTCGCACTTCGCCCTACGCTTTTCAGGGACTGGCGGAAGAGGGTCTTCGCTATTTGGCCGAAGCCCGGGCTGCCACGGGCCTGGGAGTCGTCACGGAAGCGATCGACACCGAGACGTTCGATCTGGTGGAAGAATACGCGGACTGTATCCAGATTGGCGCGCGCAACATGCAGAATTTTTCGCTGCTGCGCCGCGCCGGGCGATCCCGCAAGCCGATCCTGCTTAAGCGCGGCATGTCGTCAACGCTGGAAGAGTTCCTGATGGCGGCCGAATACATTCTTTCGGAAGGCAACTACCAGGTGATTATGTGCGAGCGTGGCGTCCGCACTTTCGCCGATCACACGCGCAACACTCTGGACCTGAGCGTGGTGCCCTTCGTGCAGAATCTGAGCCATCTGCCGATCATCGTGGATCCGAGCCACGGGACGGGCAAGCGCGACAAGGTTCATCCCATGGCGCTGGCGGCGATAGCGGCGGGCGCGTCGGGATTGATTGTCGAAGTCCATCCGAATCCAGATCGGGCGCTTTCCGACGGATTCCAGTCGCTGTATCCGGATCAGTTCCGCGAGCTGGCCGAGGAATGCCGCGCGATTTCCAACCTCTTGCGGACCCGCAGAGCGGCGGCGGCGCGGCCGCTCGAACCGGCGGTGGTTTGAGGTAGCGATGGATTGGGAAAAACACGGCATTAAGGTGATCAGGTCCACGGAATTAGATTGCAACACGCCTCAAACGCAAGGAATGACGCGGGCCGCCGCGATTGATCACGCGCGCACGGGAGCACAGAAGATTTGGGCGGGAACGGTGGTTGTGGAGCCGGACGCCAAGACAGGCGCGCACCATCACGGGGACCTCGAAACGGTCCTCTATATAGTGAAAGGTCGAGCACGATTTCGTTGGGGAGAACATCTGGAATTCGTCGACGAAGCCGGACCGGGCGACTTCATCTTCGTGCCGCCTTACGTGCCGCATCAGGAGATCAACGCCGATCCAGCTCAGCCCGTCGAGGCTGTGGTGGTGCGAAGCGGTCAGGAGCCAATCGTCGTGAACCTGGACATCCCGAGTCCCGAGACCCCATCTCAGACCCGCTGGATTGACCAGGTCCACCGAAGCTGACGCGCCATCGAGCGCTCACCACAGCCTTCCGTCAGCGCGTCAAGCTACCGGCGCCAATGACCGGCATAGGCGCGGCCGCCGTAAAATCGCGGCGCGGGATGGGCCCAGTAGCGCGGACCCCAACCGTAGCGAACGCCGACGGCATAAGGATAGACAGGCGCGGGAGCCGCGTACACTGCGGGCGGAGGCGGCGGAGCGGCATAGTAGCCATAAGCGGGGCCAACACCAACGCCGAATCCGACGGCCACGCGTGGTCCGGCAAAAACGGAACTACCGGCCAAAAGTAAAAGCGCAAGCAATTTGGTTTTCATTTTTTTATCTCCTCACGGCAAGCCTAGAGAGCAACCGGCGTGCCAACTCGGAAGATGCGTCAATTGCTTGACTTAGTAGGATCGGGGAGACGCGGCTTGGCCGAGATCCACCACCGGCCGCCGGATTGCAGCCAAGTCAGCGGCTTTCGCGGGCAATATAGCCGGTCTTGCTTCGCACCGTCAACCCCGCGCGCTTCGATCGAATCACGATTTTGTGGAAGGTTCCATCGCCGGCATTCGGCGCGCGATAGGCGAGCTCATACGAAGACCTTAGCTCTTCGCCGATTTCACCGAACGCCCTGGACAGGTCGACCTTTTCCGCGTCAAAGTCCAGACCTCCGGTTTCGCGCCCGATGCGCGCCATCACGCTGGTGCCGTATTTGTTGCGCGCCGTCAACCGCCCTTTCCGGTCGCGCTCCGTATATCGGATTCCGAAAAACACAACGTCCTGGCTTTGCGCGGATTCGATCGCATCCAGCATATTGTGCGCGCTCGAATTGTCTTCGCCGTCGCTGAAAACGATCAAGGCCTTCCGGCCGGTGTCAACGCTCGCGAGCTTTTCGGAAATCGAGTAGTACAGCGCGTCGTAAAACGCAGTGCCCAGCTCGCGATGCTCCACGGGACCAATTTCCGTCATCTCATCCGCGCTCTTGTCGAAGCGCTTAAGGCCCGCGCTCAATTCTTCGGGGGATGCGGAGAAGTCGCTGGCCAGACGCAAATGATTGCCGAAACAAATCAGAAAAGCCCGGTCTCGAGGCGTCAGAACGTGATCCAGGAACGTCTTGAGATCGTGGTCATGGCGCTGGACGAACGGCTCCTGGCTGCCGCTCATGTCGGCAATCAGGCCGAGCCGCAACGGAAGATCGGCGCTGTGCGCGAAAAACGAAATGGTCTGCGGCAGGCCGTCGTCCAGAACCTCCAGATCGTCCTTGGCCAGGTCAGTCACCAGCTTCCCGCTCGAATCGCGAACCGAGAACGCGACGTTGACCAGCGGAACGGTAACGCGATTCGAGCGGGAAGCTGGTGA
>JBEKHQ010000635.1:0-3138 GCA_050012195.1 Bryobacteraceae bacterium
GCCCTTTTCGCTGACGGTTCCGCCGGAGATTTTGCGCTTGGTGACGAAGGCGCGGATGTCGTTTTCCGAGGCGTTGGTGTTGAGCGGGATTTGCGGTCTTTCGAGCACGCGCAGAAGTTCGTTTTTGCGCCCGAGCAGGCGCTTCAACAGGCGGTCGAGCGTCGCATAGCCGGTGCGGCGCTTGAAGATGCGATCGAATTGCGCGCGCAGAAGGCTCGCCTGTTCTGCGCTCGGGGCGCGCTTGTAGGCTTTCAAGCGCCGATAGAACCACCAGATCATCCGCTTGGCGACCTTGACGGCGTTGCTTTGCTTGTCGTTGGCGGGGACGAGCTTATGAACGAGGCGTTCGGCGTGGACCCAACACAGCGCATGGTCGCCGACGCGGAACTGGCCGGCATCGTCGGAGACGATGACGGCCTGGCCGAGCAGGCCCTCGGCTTCGATTGCGCCCCACAGCGCCGCTTCGCTGGTTGCGCGCACCGGATCGGGTGTGACCCGCAAATCGGCGATGCCGAGCGCGCGCAAGTGGCTCATCCATTGCTCATGCGAATCGAAGGCGAGCGACGAATGGCCGGCGAGGTTGGCGATGATATCCTGCGGCAGATCGGCGCCGCGCATGTAGGCGATCGCCGCCGCGTTGATGACGTAGCGGGCCGCGCCGCCGAGCAGACGACCCAGGAAAGCCAGGCGCGATTTCCCCGGCCCGGTGCGGAACGCGGCGAACCGGTCGGAGCCGATGTGGGTGGTGAAACAGCTTTTGCCGGCGTGGCGGGCCCCAGTGTCGTCGACGGTGACGAAGGGCGCGCTCCTCAGCCCCGCCCGCAGCACCGCCTCGTCCTCGGCGCGGAAACTCTCGAGCTTGCCGGCCACGAGCCGCACCACCTGGCGCTTGGAGATCATGAGCCCCAGGCCGGTCAGAAGCGCCACGATCCTCTCGCAGGTCATCTGGCCTTGAAAATGAAGCATCAGCACCAGACGAATAAGATGCGGGCCGCAACCGCCGACAATCCCTGCAGGCAGCGGCGCAATCAGCCCCTTGCCGTCCGGTGTCTCCCAGCGCTCGCGTCGATAGCGTGTCGTTTCGGCCTTCACCATCAAGTCCTGAACGATGATGTCCTCGAACCCCTTGTGGCGCGAGCCCGTCGGGGCGGCGACCGAAAGCGTTTCCGTGCGGTCGATCGAAAGCTTGGAGACGCCGGGGCCGCGCCGCCGCTTCGCAGCCTCGCCTTCCTCGCCTTGGGCCCCCCGCTCCGGTTGATCCGTCGCCTTCTCCATCCCGGAGGGCTTGTGCGGCCGACGCGGCGGCAAATGCTTCAGCCGCGCAATCTCGTCCTTCAGCGCCTGGTTCTCGACCCGCAGCCGCGCCACGGCATGGCTCAGCTTCTCGTTCTCCCCCCGCAGACGCGTCACTTCGCCAACCAACTGGCGAACCAAGTCGATCAGCTCGGACGGCGTCTTCCCTTCAAGCGAATCGCTGGCGCCAGGACTCATCCCCAGCTTGAATCACACCCTTTCTTAACCTCTCCTTTCCGCCCGGGAATTTGCCCCGTTAGCCACGGCTCCGACTAAATCGTTGATTTTATTGAGAGCGAATTCTCACGCCAAGATGGCTCCCGACAGGGGGGAAAGCCGACATTCGGCGTCGCTACCGGAACGCCCTAAACGCGCGGTGTTGCCATGGCAAGTTACTCGCGACCGCGAGCGGCTTCAGGACGCGAGAGTGTCGAGTAGAGTTTTCGCCTCCTTCAGGTCGAGCGTGTCGAAGCCCTCGGTGAACCAGCCATAGACCGGTGAGAGAAGATCGCGGGCTTCGGCGCGCCGGCCCTGTTCGCCCCAGAGCCTGGCGAGATCGCGGGCGGCGCGCAATTCCAGCGATTTCGCTTGTTGGGCTTGCGCGATGCGGATCGCTTCCTGAAGAGAGGATGCGCCCTCGTCGAGCTTGTTTCGGGCGACCAGCACAGTCCCGGTAAGGCGGTGCAGTTCCGCTTTCCACCAGTGCGCGCCAGTTTCCTCCTCAATGGCGTTGGCATCAGCCAGCGCCACGAGAGCGCCGTCGTGGTCGCCTGAATGAGCCAGCACCTCTGCAAGCAGCGTCAGGCTGTAGGGCCCATACGGTGCGCCGTGCGTCTTATTATCCGTAAGAGACGCGCGGAATGAGGCGACCGCCGCTGCGATCCCGTCCGGGACGAGTAATGCCCAACCGCGTGGCACGCGAGGATCGAGGCTCAAGGCGAGGCGCTTCTCGGCCGCCAGCGCTTCGGCGCTTCCGATGTACTGCAATACCATGTCTGAATCGCGGCGGAACTGATGCAGCATGGACGCGTGGACAAGCGCCACAGCCAGGCTGAAGGGATGGGCCACCCGTTCCGCCAGCGCCAATGCATCGTTGATTCGAGCCAGCGCCCTATCCGGGTGCCCGAGCATCCATTCGCTCCAGGCGCCGATCGTTCGCGCGCAAACCCCAGGATCATGGCCGTAGATTTGCGCATGCAACCGATGCCGCTCAAAGTCGTAGAGGCCGCGGCCCTTCTCGCAATGGTCCTGGGCCGGCGCAGGTTCCCCCCGGAAGAAGCGAGTCGTCCAGCCGGAGTGGTGGGCTTCCAGCCGCAGCCCGGCATCGTCGCTCTTCTCGCCGAGAGTCAGCAGCCGATCCGACAGGTCGCGGGCCGCATGTAGATCCGACGTTCGCCTGAAATTCCACAAACCCCAGATCGCCACGAAGAGATGATCGGCGTCCCCCGTTTTCTCGCAAAGCTCGCTCGCGCGTTCGTGCGCTTCTGCCGCCTCCGCGGACGAAAACCCCCTGGCGTTGATCAGCGACACACCCTTCGCGAGCTGCAGCTCGATCTCTTGCCCGTCTCGCGTCGCCGCCTGTGGCAGCGAAGCCAGCAATGACAAGCCACGATCGAAACGGCTGACAGCCTCGATGTAGGCAGAACGCGCCGCAGCATGCTGCCCCGCCTTCAGCCACTGGGCGACGGCTCGCTCGGTCTCAGCGGCGCCAGTCATGTGATGGGCGAGCAGTTCCGGCTGGCGGTCGACCAGATCGGCGAAATGCGCCTCCAATGCCGCTGCGACCCGCCCGTGCAGTTCCTGGCGGCGGCCGCGCAGCAAGGTCGAATAGGCGGCGTCCTGCAC
>JBEKHQ010000636.1:0-3135 GCA_050012195.1 Bryobacteraceae bacterium
CACCGGTTCGGGACCGAATTGGCTGCATGCTTCCATTGCGCCCGGTTTCGCGACCCTGACCCAAACACCGGTTACGGTTACCGTGGACCCTGGTTCGCTCCCGGCCGGCATGTATTCTGGCCTGGTTACTTTCAATCTGCCTAGCGCCGTGAATTCGCCGCAAAGCGTGAGTGTCCAGATGCAAGTGAACCCTGCCCCTCCGCCCACGTTCAATCCGGCCGGGATCTTCTTTACGTCCACCTACGACGCGAGCGCCGGCACCGTCTCGATTCCTCCGCCCCAGACCGTATATATAACGAACCCTGGCTCGAAGACCCTCAGCTTTACCGTCAACCTGGCGACGTACGGGATGGTACATACAGTGATCCCAACCATGGGCGCTCTCTTCCAGTTCTCACCGGCGTCGGGTGAAGTGGGGCCCGGATCCGGACAAACAACCTCGATGCAGGTTTCCGTAAACGCAACCTGCATCACCAGCTACTGCCCCAGCACCCACTCGACGGGCGATGCTGTCTTGATAGCAGTGAATTTCCCCGAGATCGACTATACATATTATATGGAGGTCGGCTATGGACAAAACGAAATCAACGCGCCGGCCTGTTCGCCAGAAGGGTGTAATCCCGGGGCGACCGGCGCTGCTGCCGGACGAGGGGTGTCCGCCAAGGCTTCAGCCATTTCGTGTACCCCTGCGCTGCTTCAGGGCGGGTTCACTTCCATTCCGTTTGCCTTTCAGGCGACCGTGGGGCAGCCCGCGCCGCTGGAGGCGCAAATTTTCGATGATTGCGGCAATGCTCTGAACAGCGGCGCGGTGGTTGCCACGTTTTCATCCGGCGATCCCCCAGTGGTTTTGAATCCGCAGGGCGCAGGACAGTGGACGGCGACCTGGACCCCTAGCAACGCGTCCGCGAATGCCACGATCAACTTGCAGGCGGGTTCGCCGGCCGGCCTTTTCGGTCTATTGACGCTGTCGGGTTCGGTCGCGGCCAGTACGGCGACGCCGATCGTCAACGCGGGCGGAATCGTCAACGCGGCCAGCGGTGCGTCCGTCATCGCCCCGGGAGATTTCATTTCGATCTACGGCGTGAATCTGGGCGGCGGACAAACGGCTACTACGACGCCCTTTCCAATCTCGCTGGCAGCCACCCAGGCCTTCCTGGGCGGCCAGTCCTTGCCGCTCTACTTCACCGCCAACCTGCAAGTCGACGCCATCGTTCCCTACGACATCGCGCCAAACTCGACACAGCAGCTCATCATTCAATCCGGGGACGCCCTTTCGCAACCGGTGAACGTGACCGTAGCCGCCGCCCAGCCCGGAGTGTTCACGCAGAATCAAAGCGGCAGCGGACCAGGCGCCATCCTGGGGCAGAAACCGGGCGAAGTTCCCAAGCTGAACACGCCGGCCAATCCGGCCAGCGCGGGCGACGCTTTGTTGATTTACTGTACCGGCCTCGGGACCGTGACTCCGGCCGTCGCGGCTGGATCGGCCGCGCCGACCTCCCAACTGTCCAACACTGATAATGAGGTGACGGTAACCGTCGGCGGCCAGAACGCCCAAGTTCTATTCCAGGGGTTGGCACCGGGCTTCGTCGGCCTGTACCAGGTCAACGTGACCGTGCCCTCCGGTATTGCCGCGGCTGACGATGTTCCGGTGGTATTGACTGCCGCGGGCGCAAGCAGCGCCCCGGTGACGGTTGCGATCCAGTGATGTCAGTTAACCCCCGCGGTTCTCATTAGCCGTTAATCCGCGCAAGCGCCCAACGGGCGGATTCCGCCACTGTCTCGTCGGGAAACTGCGCCAGCTCCCGAAGCGGCTCCAGGAATTTCTCGCGTCGACTGCTACCCATGGCGATGGCGACGTTGCGCAGAAAGCCGGCGTACTTCGCCCGCAGAACGGGGCTGTCGCGAAACGCATCGCGAAATTCGGCTTCGCTCAGAGCAGCCAGTTCTTCGAGCGGCGGAGCAAAATGGCGCGGTGCAAACGCCGGATCGCGGGCTACCGGAGCCTCGCGATTCCAGGGACAGACGTCCTGGCAAATGTCGCAGCCGAACACATGCCGGCCGATTCCCTCCCGCATCTCGATCGGAACCGATCCGCGCAGTTCGATGGTGAAGTACGAGATGCATCGCCGCGCGTCGAGTTCGTAACCCGACGGCGCGATGGCTTGCGTCGGACAAGCATCGATGCAACGCGTGCAAGTCCCGCAGCGGTCGGGCGGCGGCGAATCCGGCTCAATATCGAGTGAGGTCAGGAGTTCGCCCAGGACGAACCCCGACCCCCGCTCCTGGTTGATCAGACAGGTATTTGTGCCGCTCCAGCCCAAGCCGGCTTCCCGCGCGTAGGATCGCTCCAGCAACGGCGCGGTGTCGACGCAAATCTTACATTGGTGGCCGGACCCCAGCCGGTCCACCAGTTTCTCCAGTCCGCGACGAACCACGTCGTGGTAATCCTCGCCCCAGGCGTAGCGCGATATCCAGCCCTTCTCGGGATCGGCGCAATCGGTGGAATACGACTCGGGACCGCTGTACAGTTTTCCGACCGAGATCACGGAACGCGCCTCGGCCAGCAGTAGTTTCGGGTCCGTTCGAACCGCGGCCCTGCGGTCGGTGAGATATCCCATCGCGCCAGCCAGTCCCCGATCAACCCAGTTGAGGTAGCGGTCGGCGTCGGAGGGGAGCGGCACGGCTCGCGCAACACCCGCTAAATCGAACCCACATTCGGCGGCCAGGCGCTTGACGTCGGCGACGTTCACATCCCCATCATATGCCTTCACGCCTAAACCCAACGTTTTCAATCATGACCGGCCCTCGCCGTTCAATGGGTGATATCCCCACCGAGGGGGAAAATGGGGCGGTTTAACTCATTCGTGTAGCCTCTTTAATGCAGGCTGGCTTATACTCTGGAAAGGTCATTTCATCTATGCACAAGCCTATAAAGTATGTCGAGAAGGCCGTTACGACGGCGGCCAGCGCCGCCTGGACCGTGTTCGATAAAGTCAACCAAATCAATCAGAACCCGTCGTTCAAACCGGCTTGGTCCGACAAGCCTCTGCTCAAGAGCTACGAGAAGCAGAAACCGCCCCTAGGCTGGCCGCGCGAGACCGATTCGCTTTGCCCGCGCTGCGTCCCCGAGATCCG
>JBEKHQ010000637.1:0-3131 GCA_050012195.1 Bryobacteraceae bacterium
CGACCGCAAGCGAGGAGCGCATGCCTAAAGACAATCCTATGCGCCAGTTCGGCAAGTATTATGGCTTGGCGTTCCTGGTGCCGGTGTCCATTCTGGTGGGCTACACGATCGGATATTTTTTAGACAAGGCGTTCGGCACGCAGTATCTCAAGGTCGTGTTCCTCTTTTTGGGCATCGCGTCCGGTATGATCGAGCTTGTTCGGGAACTAACCAAGGACGATGACGGAAAGTGAAACCGAGCTTTATCCCCGATTCATCCGCCGCGTCACCTGGCTGATCTTGATCCTGGGCCTGATCGGAGCGGCGTTTCTAACGGCACGGCGGGGTTTGCAAACGGGCGTGTCGTTTCTGATCGGCGCCTCGGTTTCGTATCTGAGCTTCTGGCGCTGGCAGCAACTGATCGGGGCGCTGAGCCCGCAGGCTCGGAAGCGGCAGCACTGGTTCTTCATCCTGCGTTTCGCGCTGCTGGGCGCGCTGGCGTGGGCTATAATTAAATATCTTGGGTTGAACGTGGCGGCCGCGGCATCCGGGCTGCTCGTCTCGGCGGCAGCGGTCATCCTCGAAGTCGTCTACGAACTAATTTATGCAAGCTGAATCGGAAGTCTGGACTACAGCCTTATTCAATCGCTTTCTCGCGGGCCCGCTCGATTCGTTCCTGAACGCCATCGGACGTCCGGCCACCGATCCCGCTCATCCGTGGGAAAACTGGATCACGATGGAGATCCTGGTGGTGGTTCTGATCATGGTTGTCTTCGCTCTGCTGCGCTCGCGGCTTTCCTACGACAAGCCCGGCAAGCTGCAGCTTACGTTCGAAGCGATCTATCAGTTCGTCGCGGGCCAGGCGCACGATGCCGTCGAGCACGGTTCGGAGTACGTGCCATTTTTTGGAACGCTGTTCATCTTTATCCTGTTCATGAACCTGATTGGCGTGATCCCCGGGTTCGAATCGCCGACCATGACTCCGGCCGTGCCGGCGGCGCTGGCGGTGAGCGTGTTCCTCTACTATCACGCCATGGGATTCCGCGCCTTGGGTCCGGGCAAGTATCTCCTGCATTTCGCCGGCCCGGTATGGTGGCTCGCGCCGATCATGGTTCCGATCGAGATCATCAGCCATTTCGCCCGGCCGTTATCGCTCACCATTCGTCTTTTCGCCAACATGTTCGCCGGCGAGAAAGTCACGATGACTTTTCTAGCGCTCACCTATCTGGTCATCCCGTCCGTCTTTATGGGTCTGCATGTTTTCGTCGCATTCTTACAGGCTTTTATTTTTATGCTGCTCGCCATGATCTACGTCGGGGGCGCGGTGGCGCACGAACATTAACGGCATTATCGTTCCGAGCGTGAGCCCGCCGTCCCCCAGGTCGGATTTGGGAACCACCTCCTCGGGACAATTTCTATCGAAGGAGAACACTTGTGACACGTAAAATGATTTTTCTGCTGGCAGCGCTGCTGCTGGTTTGCTGCCCGATCTTTGCGCAGACCACCGGCGGCGGATCGAGCGGAAGCTTGAATCTGCCCGCGGCGTACATCGCGATGGGCATCGCGTCCGGTCTGTGCGGCCTCGGTCAGGGCAAGGCCACGGCATCCGCCGCCGAAGCCATGGCTCGCAATCCTGGCGCTCAAGCCGGAATCCGCTTCGCACTCATCATCGGACTGGTGCTGATTGAATCTTTGGCGCTATACACCTTGGTCATTACGTTCGTAGCAAAAGGTTAGTTCGTTCCACACAGGGGCGGTTTCAAATCCGCCCCTTCTTCCTCCATGAAGCTGCACGGAATATTCCCGCCTATCGCCACGCCTTTCAATCACGAGGGCGAGATCTGGAAAGTCAAAGTCCAACACAACATCGAGAAATGGAATCTCACCGGACTCGCCGGCTACGTCGTATGCGGATCCACCGGCGAAAGCGTCATGCTCACCACCGAAGAGAAGGTCCAGCTTTGGGAGTGGGTGGCCCAGTTCGCCGCGCCCGAAAAGCTGCTGATCGCCGGAACCGGCATGGAGGGCGTGCGCGAGACTATCGCGCTGACCAATCGCGCCGCCGAGATCGGCTACAAGGCCGCGATGGTGCGGACGCCGTTCTACTATAAGAACCTGATCAACAATTCCGCGGCGCAGATGCTCTACTTTCGCGCGGTGGCCGATCATTCCCGCATTCCGCTGATCATTTACAATTGGCCGCAAGTTACGGGCGTCGATATTGCGCCCGACGCCGTCGCCGAACTGTCGTATCACCCTAACATCATCGCCATCAAGGAAAGCTCCGGCAATCTCGAGAAGGTGCTGCAGATGATTCGCGAGACCCGGACAGGCTTCCAGGTGCTGACTGGATCAGCCCCGACGCTTGCGCCGTCGCTGGCGGTCGGATGCGTCGGCGCCGTACTCGCGTTCGCCAATGCCGCGCCCTACGCGACCATTTCGATTTGGGAAGCGCACCGCACGCGCGAACCGGCGGCCGCGCTCGACTTGCAGAATCGGATTGGCCGCGCCGCGCACCTGGTGACGACGAAGTACGGTGTTCCCGGCTTGAAACACGCGATGGATCTAGCGGGCTATTATGGCGGACCGCCGCGCCTGCCGCTCACTTGCCCGACCTCCGAGGCCAAGCGAGAAATCGAAGAAGCTTTCAAAGACCTGCGCGGATAGTTTTACTAGGCCATCCGGCTTGTAAAGCGCGATAATAAGGGTATGAGGGCACTAATCCCCGTACTGATTCTTAGCATGATCCCTCTGAGCGCCCAGCAGCCTCCAAGCGAGGGATCTCCCGCCGTAACCGCTCCCGCTGGCCCGCAAGATTACGTTTGTCCGATGGATAAAGACGTCCGCTCCGACAAACCCGGCAAATGCCCGCGCTGCGGAATGACGCTGGTGCTCGGCATTCAGGACGAAGTCGAGTATCCGATGCAGTTGACGGTGACGCCGCCGACCGTTCGGGCCGGCCAAGACGCCCGGCTTCTGTTTCGCATCTCCGATCCTAAAGATGGCAAGACCGTGAATCATTACGAGATCGTTCACGAGAGGCTGTTTCACATGTTTATCGTGAGCCAGGACTTGCAGTACTTCGTCCACGAACATCCGGTTCTTCAGCCCGACGGCACCTTCATTTATCACGAAAAATTTCCAAAACCCGG
>JBEKHQ010000638.1:0-3130 GCA_050012195.1 Bryobacteraceae bacterium
CGCAGGTTCGGTTCCTTACGTATCATACTGGCGGCTTTTTGTGTATTCGGTTTGGCAGCGCTGATCGCGGCTCCGGATGACGACCAGCCTACCATTGCGTCGCGTCCAAAGCCGGCCAACAACGCCCCCACGAATCCCGATCTGGATCGCCGCGCCAACATCCGCAGCGACACGACGCTGGTCCAGATCAACGTAACCGTTACAGACCCGCTGAATCGTTTTGTAACCGGCCTCGAAAAAGAACATTTTCGGTTGTTCGAAGATAAAATCGAGCAAACTATTCTCCAGTTTTCAAGCGAGGACGCTCCGCTGTCCATCGGTTTGGTTTTCGATACCAGCGGCAGCATGGGACCCAAGCTCCAGCAGTCCCGCCGCGCCGCGGTGGAGTTCTTCAAGACCGCCAATCCACAAGACGAGTTCTTCCTGGTGGAGTTCAACGACCGCCCGGAGCTGGTGGTTCCTTTCACCCCGGATACCGAAGACATCCAGAACCGCTTGAGCTTCGCGCAATCCAAGGGCAAGACCGCGCTGCTCGATGGCGTTCTGATGGGCATGAATCAGATGAAAAAGGCGCGCAATCCCCGCAAAGCGATCTTGATCATCTCCGACGGCGGCGACAACAACAGCCGCTATACCGAGAGCGAGATCAAGAACGCGGTGCGCGAAGCCGATGTCCAGATCTACGGAATCGGCATCTTCGAGCCGATGAGCTCGCGCGGCCGCACGCCGGAAGAAATGTCCGGTCCCGGGATGTTAAGCCAAGTCGCCGAACTCACCGGCGGCCGAAGTTATAATGTAGAGAACGTGAACGAACTGGCCGATATCGCCGCGAAAATCGGTATCGAGCTTCGCAATCAATACGTGCTCTATTACACCTCGAAGAATCAAGCCCGGGATGGAAAGTATCGGCACGTGAACGTGAAGCTGGTTCAGCCGCGCGGGCTTCCGCCGCTCAAGGCCTTTTTCCGTCTCGGGTACTATGCGCCTTCTCAGTAGCGTTTTGGTTGCGTCCTCGCTCGTCCTGGCACAGAGCGCGCAGCCGCCGCCCGACGAGGCTCCCGTCTTTCGCGCCGACACGCGGCTGGTCATTCTGCCTGTCAGCGTGGCCGACAAGAACGGCAAGCTGGTTACGGATCTTCCCCAAAAATCCTTCAAGGTTTACGAGAACGGCGCCGAACAGCTTATCAAGATCTTCAAGCGAGAAGACGTGCCCGTCTCGCTCGGAATCATCATCGACAATAGCGGAAGCATGAAGGAGAAGCGGCAGAAGGTTGAGATCGCGTCCATGGACTTGGTGAAGGCCTCCAACCCGCAGGACGAGGTTTTCATCGTCAACTTCAACGATGACGCCTGGCTGGACGTCCCGTTTACCAGCGACATCAAAAGGCTGGAGGATGGAGTCGCGAAGATCGATTCGCGCGGCGGCACCGCAATGCGCGACGCCATCAATCTGTCGCTCGATTACCTGAAAAAAGAAGGGAAGCGCCAAAAGAAAGCGCTGCTGATAATCACGGACGGTAACGATAACGCCAGCGGCATCAGCCTGGAAAAGCTCCTCAATCGGGCGCAGCAGGATGAAGTGGTGGTCTACGCGATCGGGCTGCTGAACGAGGAAGAGCACCGCGAAGCGAAGATAGCCAAGCGCGCGCTGGACGCGTTGACGCGCGAATCCGGCGGCCTCTCCTTCTATCCCAAGGGCGTCGCCGAAGTCGACCAGCTCACGCTCCAAATCGCGCACGAAATCCGCAACCAGTACACCATCGGTTATTCTCCAACCTTGCCAGCCGGGGACGGCAGTTTTCGACAGATCAAGGTGACGGTGAATACCGCGGGCCACCCCATGGTCAGGACTCGCACCGGATATTACGCAACGCCCGACTCGGGCTCCAAGAAAACGGTCAGCGAGAAATAAAATGCTTCGCTTCCTGTGGCTCGCTACGCGAGGTTATCGCCTGCGGCCATGGAAGAGCCCTTACCTGCGCTGGCGGATGGAAACCTATTGGGGAATACACGCCGAAGACATCCGGTTCGCCGACTTCTGGCAATTCGCCATCGAGCACCGGCGCGAGTTGCTGCGCTTCCTCAATTGGGCCGAGCGCATGCAGTAGCCAAGAGCTACTTGCCGAAATAGGCCTCGTCCAGCGTCACCGGCGTTTCTTTCTCGATGCGGTCCATCGCCTCACGAAGCATCTGCTGCTTGAGCTGCTTGTCGATATCGGCGCGCGCTTGTTCCAAAGTCTTTTCCTTGCGCTCTTGCACCTTGATAATGTGATAGCCGTACTTAGTCTTCACCGGCTGGCTGAGCTCGCCGATGGGCTGGTTGTACACCGCGTCCTCGAATTCTTTCACCATTTGCCCCTTCGAAAACGGGGGCAGCGCTCCGCCGTTGGCCGCCGTGCCGGTATCATCCGACTCGGCCTTGGCGATGGCCGCGAAGTCTCCTCCGTCCGCCAGCTTCTTGCGGATTTCCTCGGCTTTGGCGAGCGCTTCTGCTTCGGTGAGGTCTTTTTCATTGGGCTTCAGCGGCACCGACGACCCCTTGAAGCGGATCAAAATGTGTAGAGCCTTCACCTGCTCGTATTGGGCCTTGTGAGAGTCGTAGTAGGTCTGTGCCGCCGCATCGTCCACCTTCACTTCGCTGGCGACTTGTTTCTGCAGCTCGCTGGCCAAGACCTGATCGGTTTGCAGCGCCACCAGCTTCTTCGTGACCTCGCTCTGATCGATTTTTCGTTTCCGCGCTTCCTGAGCGACGGCGTGCAACTCGCCCAACTGCGTTGCTACCCTGCGCTTATCGGCGCCGGTCGGGATCGGACGGCCCTGGGCCAGTGCCGCCAGCAATTCTTCGAACTGCGCCTTGGTAATCTTCTCCGTACCTATCGTCAGAACAATCGTTTCCGGAGGCAGCGTGATGGGGGTAACGCCGGGCTGCGTGGGGGCCTCCAAAATCGGGGCGGGCTTGGGGGAGGCAGGCTGTGGCGTGGGGAGTTGTTGCTGTGCGACGGCAAGCGTCGAGAGCATGGCCGCGCAGGCCAGGGTAGTTCGTATTCTCATTCCGTCCTTATTGTAACCGGCTTGTCTTCCTCTTTGCCCATCCCGGCGTAAACTGGACCCATGGCGCGGATGGGCGGGA
>JBEKHQ010000639.1:0-3128 GCA_050012195.1 Bryobacteraceae bacterium
CTCGCGGAGCTTCTCCTGGGCGATCATCTGGCCTAAGCGCTGCAGTTCCACCCCCAGTTTGACGCGGCGGAGCTGCGTGAGGGGCTGAGTAGCTTGAAAGTAAGGGATGGAAGCGGGCCGGCGGGCGATATACACCGGCGTATTAGCCGGCGGCACGGGGCCAATCATCGGAAATGAGCCGAACACGCCGCCCGGGAACAGGAAATCCGACCGGGTCAGAAATTGTAGTTCATACAGCCTGAAGTTGAATTGCGGCAGCCGGTAGGTGCGCGCCATTTCCACGGCGTCGTCGGCCTTTTCGACTTCCAGTCGCGCGGTGCGAACCAGCCGGTTGCTCTTGAGCGCGGCCGCGACGGCTTGGTCGAGCGTCAGCGTTTCCTGGCACCATGCAACTGGGGACAGCAGCACGACGCACAGGCTAAAACGCAGAAGCAAGGGCTATCTCCTCCGGCCGGCTTTGAGAATGAATTAACAAAGACGATATCATAGACCGGACTCAAAGCCAAATGATCCGCACGAGCCGATCCTACCGCCCGCGTTTCGGATTTGAGGCTCAAAGACCCAGTTCGCCTAAACCCGGATGATCGTCCGGGCGGCGGCCGATCGGCCAACGAAACAGCCGCTCCGATTCCTGGATGCGCAAGTCATTAATGCTGGCGTGACGTCGTTTCATCAATCCCACCTGGTCGAATTCCCAATTCTCATTGCCGTAGGATCGCCACCATTGGCCTGATTCGTCGTGCGACTCGTAAGCGAAGCGCACGGCAATCCTGTGGTCATGAAAGGCCCAAAGTTCCTTGATCAGGCGATACTCCAGCTCCTTCGCCCATTTACGAGTGAGGAAAGCCGCGATCTCTTCCCGGCCTGTCAGGAACTCAGATCGGTTGCGCCAACGGCTGTCGAGCGAGTAAGCCAGCGCGACTTGTTGCGGATTTCGAGAATTCCAACCGTCCTCGGCTGTGCGCACTTTCAGGATGGCGGTCTCCCTGGTGAATGGCGGCGCCAGAATCGTGTGGGAATTATCGGTCATTGGTTCGCTCCCGAACTACCCGCATTGGAATCGACGATTTCGGAACCGCCTCAGGACGCGGGCGCGGACATGGTGAAGCCTGCATAGCCTTTAGCCGCCACTTCGTCGCATTTCTGCCGGTAGACCCCGACCCCGCCGATGTAGGGCAGAAATACGCGCGGCTTACCGGGGATGTTCGCGCCCATATACCAGGAATTGGCCATCGGAAACAACGTGGCATTCGCGACGTCGTTGACATGCGCCACCCAAGCGTCTTCCGCGTCCACGGTGGCTTCGATGGCCGCCAGTCGGTGTTCCTTCAGGTATTCCAGGCAGCCCGCAATCCAATCCACGTGTTGTTCGATGGACACCACCATGTTGGACATTACGGAAGGGCTGCCGGGACCGGTAATGATGAACATGTTCGGGAAACCGGCGACCATAACACCCAGGTAGCTGCGCGGCCCTTCGGACCACTTCTGCTTCAGCGTGACGCCCGCCCGGCCGCGGATGTCCATATTACAGAGCGTGCCCGTCAGCGCGTCGAAGCCGGTTGCGAACACGATGCTGTCCAGCTTGTACTCGGCATCGGAAGTTCGAAGCCCCTGGGGAGTAACCTCTTCGATCGGCGTCGACCGAGTATCGACGAGCGTTACGTTGTCGCGATTGAACGTCGCATAGTAGTCCGTGTCCACGCATAGACGCTTGGTGGCGAGGGGAAAGTCTCTGGGCACGAGGGTCTCGGCGACGGCGGGGTCGCGGACGATGCCGCGGATTTTGGAGCGCACGAACTCGGCGGCGGTGTCGTTGGCCTCTTTGTTGAAAAGAATGTCCCCGAACGCTCCCATCATGCTTAAGCCGCCGTAGCTCCAGCGTTCCTCGTATTCGCGCTGCCGATCCTCTCGCGACACTTCCAGCGCCGATTTGTCGTTGAGGGCGAAGAGTAAGCCGAACGGCGCCATCCGGGCTTTTTGGCGGTACTCGGCTCGGTTCGCTTTCCAATCTTTGTCGACTTCGGAGGTCAGAGACGCATTGTGCGCGGGCACGCTGAAATTTGGGGTCCTCTGGAATACGAAAAGATGCGATGCCTGATTGGCGATCTTCGGGATGGATTGGATCGCGGACGAGCCGGTGCCTATAACGCCGACTGTCTGACCGGTGAAGTCGACGCCCTGGTGGGGCCAGTGTCCGGTGTGGTACGTCTTGCCCTGGAATGCATCGATGCCCTGGTAGTCGGGAACCTTCGCGGTGGACAAGCAACCGGTAGCCATGACGCAGAACTTCGCCGACACGCGGCCGCCGAGGTCGGTCAGAATGTTCCAGCGATTCAAGGCTTCGTCGAAGACGGCGGACGTGACTCGCGTCTCGAATTGAATGTCGCGTTTGAGATCGAAACGATCCGACACGTGATTCAGATAACGCAAGATCTCGGGCTGCGTGGCGTAGCGCTCAGTCCACTGCCATTCCCGCTCCAGTTCCTCGGAGAAGGAATATGAGTACTCCAGGCTCTCGACATCGCAGCGCGCGCCTGGATACCGGTTCCAAAACCAGGTACCGCCGACGCCGCTGCCCGCCTCATAGACGCGCGCCGAGAAGCCGAGCCCGCGCAGGCGGTGGAGCATGTACAACCCCGCGAATCCCGCGCCGACGATCACCGCGTCGAAAATACCGGTGGTTTCGCCATTGCCCGCCACGGACGGGTGCGACATAATTGCAGCCTCCTTCGCTCTCCGGCGATCATATCGCAAATTGAATTTTATTGGTAAGGAGGCAGGCGCTGATCCGTGTCCGGACCGTACGCCTTTACTTCGCTTTAAGCGTGAACGGGAGAGTTTTATGAGGTCGCTCCCCGCGTAGAAATCGAGGCGGTGTTTTCCGGCCGGAAAGCCGGAGTTCGGCTTCGAGAGCGAGAAGGAGCCCTTGTTTGGCGATTGGTACGTTGGTTGTGGCCTCGTCGATCTTGTAGTTTGGAGGTGCTGCCTTCCCGACGTCCACGGCGATCCAGACTCCGCGCAACAGCGATCCCACGTTCACGCCCTCGGCTTTCTAAACGCAGACGATCTTGGGCGTGTCGGGCGCGAAAACGATCGTAGGGCTGACGATTTCGTGCCGGTCAGTT
>JBEKHQ010000640.1:0-3125 GCA_050012195.1 Bryobacteraceae bacterium
AAGATGCGCCGGAACAGCCGTCCGAGCTGCGCGCGGGTGTTGCGTCGATCGAAGGTGTAGTTGAGACACTCGCCGATGGACGTGACGGCGTCGCAAGCCGGCAATTCGGCGTCCCGCAACGAGGCAATCTTGAATTTCGATTCAGGCGCGCACCGGCGCGCGAGGCGGATCATCGCGGCGGATTGGTCGATGCCCAGGACGCGATAGCCGTGGTCATTGAGTTCGCGCGCCCAGCGTCCGCTTCCGCAGCCAAGATCCACGACCAGGCCATCGGCAACTTTGTGGGCGCGCAGGGTAGTTAGCAATCCCGGCGCGGCGTTGCGCGCGTAGTCGGTGAAACCGGCGTCGTGGATGAAGGCTAGATCCGGGCCGTAGCCTTGCATCCGATCAGGAGGCTTTGGACCCGCTGGGGCGGAACAGGTCGAAGGTTTCGAAATCGCCCTTGAGCAGTTGATGCGTGTCGCGGTAGCCGAGCCAGCCGGAGATCATGGTCGCGTAGACTCTGCGGAAATCGGTGGTGTAGATCAGATTGTCGCCCGCGTCGAGCTCGGTGAGGCTCGGAACCTTGCCGTACTGGCCGCCCTTCACCTGGTAGCCTGCGACGAACATCAGATTGGCGGTGCCGTGATCGGTTCCGAGGTTGGCGTTTTCGGGAACGCGGCGGCCGAATTCTGAAAATACCATGACAACTACGTCGTCGGCGCGCCCGATCCGTTCCAAGTCCGTGAGGAAGGCGGCGACAGCGTCCGAAGCGTAGGTGAGCAGCCGCTTGTGGACGTCGCCTTGGAACACGTGCGTATCGAAGGCGTTGTTCCGATAGGCGGTGTAGTAGAGACGCGCGGGCATTCCCGCATCGATCAACGCGGCCACTTTCGGCAGATCGAGGCCGGTGATTCCGTAGTCGACCGGCGAGCGATATTTGGCCCAAGCTTCCCGAACCAGCGCCGAAGCGTCCTTGGCGCTCTTGGCGATGTCGAGCAGGAATCGCCGCGACGGATTGTCCACCGGACCGCATACGGAGGCAGGCGCGGCGGCTTCCCGCTCCTCGGCGAAGACCGACGGAGTAAATTTATTCGGATCGTCGAAGACCACCGGAACATGCAGCCGGCTGCGAACGGCGAGCGATTGGTGGGTGTCGATATTCACCAGGAAGTTGGGCGGCGCATCGGGTGCCATCCCATCGGCTAAACGGCCAACCCAACCGTACGGCTCGCCGCTGTTGGGCGCGGCTGTATGCCAGTAGGCCATCGACGTGAAGTGAGAGAACGACGGGTTCTCGTAGCCGCAGCCGTGCACGATGGCCAGCTTTCCGTTCTTATACATGCGTTCGAAGCCGCTCATGCCTTGGCTGAAGCCGAAGTGGTCGTCGATGGGCCGGAGCTCCTTGCGGTGGATGCCCAGGTTCGGCCGGAGGCGATAGTAGGCGTCGTCTGCGAAGGGGACCAGCGTGTTAAGCCCGTCGTTGCCGCCCGAGAGTTCGAGCACCACCAGAATCTTTCCGTTCGACTCGGCTTGGGCGGCGACTGCCGCGGCGGCCTGCCCGAACAGAGACATGCGAAGCGCCGAGCCCGCACTGACGCTCACGCCGTACATGGCCGCGCGCAACAAATCGCGACGGCTGGCTTTCGGAAACGAAAAACGAGTTCTCTTCATGGAATGCGCTCCTCAGCCGAGCTGATACTCCGGCTGGCACATGATTAAGTGCAGGACCAGCCGAAGCGGATCCTCCATGTAGGTCTGAGCCACGGAAATATCCGAAGTGCCCAGCTCCTGATTGAGGAAAGAAACCAGTTTGCGGCGCGCGGCGTCGCCCGGCGGGACGCGCATGAACCGGCGGATCAGATAGTCGACTGCTTCGGTTGTGTTCTTGGCATGCGCGGCCATCACCATCTGGGTCAGATTGGCAGCGGCGACGTCGCGCGGAATGGGCTTGACTCTTTCGATGGCCATCTGCCAACCGCGGAAGCTGCCGTAGCGGGTGTTGAAATCTTCGTCGCGATCGGCCGCCATATTCGATTCGGCCATGACGCCGCTCTTGGTGTCCGGCATGGTGGCGGCGCTGATGTCCTGTCCTTGGCGGATGCGGTCGGCGACGCTGCGAATGTCGCGGCTTCCCGTGTACCGGTCGGGCGGCAGAAAGTTGATGTCTGGGAACAGAACGTCGCGGGCGAAATTGCCGCGTTCGAGCAACAGGCCCGGCGTGATCCAGCTCTGGCCGCCCGCCCATCCAGCGACGGTCGGCGGGGAGAATAATTGCTGTCCCAGCGCGCCGGTGGCGTAATTGAAATCGGGAACGCCGGGGACGCTCTTGAGTCCGAGCTTCCGATACGTGCTGACGGCGAGTTCCACCGGGCTCTTGATTTCGACGCCGACGGACGCGGGACTGTAGAAATCGCGCGAGAGGAAAATCTTCTCGAGCAGCGGCGCGATTTCGTAATTTGATTGGCGCAGCGCGGCGCCGAGCTGTTTCTGAAGATCGGGCGATAAGTCCTGACGAACATAGAAGCGGTAGATCTTGCCCGCGATGTATTCGGCAGTGACCGGCTGCTGCATGATGATGTTGATGATGTCGGCACCGTCAAAGCGGCCGGTCTGGCCCAGGAACGTCTTTTCGCCGTCGTCGTGCTGATCTTTGTTGACGACAAATTTCAAGTCGACGTAATTCCATCCGGTGAACGCGCGGGCGGCTTCGCGGATATCCTTTTCCGTGTAATGGCCGACGCCCATGGTGAACATCTCCATGATTTCGCGCGCGAAGTTCTCGTTGGCCGCGCCCTTGACGTTGACGCCCGCGTCCAGAAACGTCAGCATGGCCGGATCCTGCGCCACCGCCACCATCAAATCCCTGAAATTGCCCAAGCCTTGCGCCTGGAACAGTTCCAATTGGTCGAGAAGCTTCCGATAGTCGCGGACCTTGCTTTCGTTGACGGCGAAGTGGCCGTGCCAGAACAGGGCCATTTTTTCGCGCAACGGCTGCGGACTGGCGACCATGCGATCGGCCCACCAATAGCCGACGCGATTAGTCTCCAACTGGCTGGCGCGTAGCCAATAGAAGAATTCGTTGACCACGGGCTGTAGCCGCCGGCTGCCCTCGGGCTTCACTTTAATGCCGAGCGCCTCACCGG
>JBEKHQ010000641.1:0-3119 GCA_050012195.1 Bryobacteraceae bacterium
TTCGTATCGCAAGAGAACACTGACGGCTGAAAAATTCTGGTAATGACCATCAAGCTCCACCTCTAGGAACAAGCTGTTCTGTCGATCGATCACCTCAGTAACTTGCCGGCGAGCCAGTAATCGACACTGATCTTTCCCGGACCGGAGCAGATCAGCCAGATGAAGAAGAGCACGTACAGGACTTCCGGAAGGTAGAAGAAATCGTCGAGCCAGTTAAGCGGCGAAAGTCCTTTAGGCAGGGTGGAAAGCGCGTTGGTCAGGACGGCGACACTCATATCTATCAACAAAGCCACGGAGGCCGGGCTCGAAAGAAACCCCACGGTCAGCAACGATCCGCCAACGAACTCGACACCCGACACGAAGTAAGCCATCTGATGGGGGAACGGGACCTTGGCCTTAACCAGGGTTTCGTAAATCTCTTTCGCGCCGCCGGCGACAAACAATTTGTTCGCCCCGGAGATGGCGAAGAACAGCCCGATCGAAACGCGTACCAGCAGGATGGCATATTGTTCCAAATCACTGCTACCCAGCAACGCAAGCTGGACCAACCGTTTCCAATCCATCTCTTGTCCTCTCAAACCGCAAATGGCGGTGTCGTTCGCGAATTCTCGCGCCCCGAGATTATGTGTCCATCCGTTCTACCCATTGAGCGCGCGATGCGGGAGCCACAAATGGATCCGCAAAGTACTGTGTTTCCCGCGCAACCTTGTCGTCCCTGAACTCCATGATGCTCACGGTGTAGGACGGCTTGCCGTCATACGATATGATCAATTCGGTGATCCAGAGATCGCCGCCGCCAATGATTCGTCGGACGGCAAACCGCTTTTTGCTCGGCTGACTTGCGCGTTGGTTCTGTATGTTGCTCCGGCCGCCGGTTCGCTCGCCTGACTGCGGGTATTCCAGCACCGCGTCCTCGTGATAGATGCGGTGCTCCGTTTCAAAATCGTTGGCATCGGATGCCGCCCAATGCTGATCCAGCGCCGCACGGATCTGGGGATCTCGCGCTCCAGAACACTGTTCCTTCGTTTGTTGATCGTTCATCTTGAGCTTTCAACTTGATAAGAAGCGGTACGACTCGTCAAGTCACGCTATCCACCCCTCCTACGAGTTGTTGTTTCGCGGATCGTCTTTCGCGCTGAGGTATTCCAGTCCAAGCGGCCCTATCGCGGCTACCTGCGAGACGTACTCGCCGGATTTCGCCCAGTGGAAATGGGGCGTGTTGCCGGGGAGAATGATCACAGCACCGGGCGGATAGGCTTCCAACTTACTCGCGTCGAATTCATCGCCCAGTCCGATATAAAAGACGCCGGAAATCACGGTGTAGACACGATCCTCTGGGTGCCTGTGAGGCATCAACTTCTCGCCGTGGGGCACTTTGACCCTGATTGTGTAAGGGCCGGGCTCCGAGGGCTGGCCAACGACGACGGCCAGGCGAACGGAAGGTGGGAACGCCGGGAACGGTTTCCAATCGACATCTTCGGACAAGATGGTTTTGAAAACCTCCTGCCCGGGTTGGTGAGGCTGGACTTCGCTTTGCTGAGCGCGCGTTACGGCACTGGCTTTCTGAGACATACAAACCTCCTTCGCAACATATGTATAACATGACCACAGACTTTCGAAACATGGCCGCAGCGACTGCACGCGGCCAGCGACAATCCTAATAACTTAGAGCTTCAATCCGCACCCGTCAGCGCTTAAATCCGCGTCCTATCGCGGCCGAGCGTCAGCCTTACGTGAGATCGGTGCTCTGTCCGACCTCGATAATGTAACCGTCAGGATCGCGGATGTAGCAGCGAATCTCGCCGTACTTTTCCTTCGGCTCCGTGATGAACTCGGCGCCTCGACTTTTCCATAATTCATAGCACGCTTGAATATCCGCAACGCGGATATTCAAGAAGCTGCTGACCTTATCCGGGTCGGCCGGGACGCTGAGCGTTACCGACGGCTTGTCCGGGGTGGGCCCGCCCCCGACGTTGACAATCAGCCAAGTATTCGCGATCTGAATGTGCCCGGACGCGCCCTTGCTGTCGCCTCTGCTCAGAATGCGGCCGCCGAAGACCTTTTCATAAAAATCAGCCGATCGGTCGATGTCGGCGACGGTAATGAAATGTGTGACGGTGAACCCGTCGCGCGGGGGCATCTCATACGTCTTTTGTTCGACTTGTACGCCGCTCACTGATGGCTCCCTTCGCTACAGTGCTCATTGCAAATACCGTGTCCCGCGTCCCGCTCCCATGCCTAAAAAATAAACCGACGCCATCTAGTTCAGCAGCGATTCCCAGTTGGCTGGCACCCGTGCGGCCGGTCCGGGAACGGGCTGATTCTTTGGATGCGAATGCGGCGGAAGCAACTCCACACCTTGGATCATCGCCCGCTTCTCGTAGTCGTAGAACCAGTCCTCACCCGGCTCAAAGCTGGCTATGATCGGATGCCCTGTCGCTGCCGCATGCTTGGATGCGTGCTGGTTCGGAGAACTGTCGCAGCAACCGATGTGCCCGCATTCCGCGCATCGGCGGAGATGGAGCCACCAACCTTGCGACGACTCCAGGCATTCCACGCACCCATTGCCGCTCGGCTTCGAAGCGGAATTGATTCCGCGGCGATCTTTGTTCATCTCGATTTATCCTCGCTTTTGACGTGACGTCTTCCGTCTTCCTGGCCAGTGGATTGTGAACCCCACCCCAGGGAGCACCCGCATCGCAAACTCTGCTCGGATTCTTTCAGGCGACAGTCCGACTCTGCAATTGGCCGACGCGTTCATCCAATAGACTCGCGATTTCGCTTCTGGCATCATGAAGGTGCCGTCGATGGCAGTGGTTGTGAGCGTTGCAACCAACGCACGTAACGTCCGGCGGACACTGTATCGAAAGGAGCCATCAATGAACGCCATACAAGTCGAGCAAAAAACGTATGAGATGCCCCCGAAGGAGGGGATCAGCATTGCATGTTTCCTGACCGTCGCCGACATCGAGCGATCGGCTCGCTACTACGAAAAGGTCTTCGGCGCTCGCGTTTTGAGCCTGGGTGACGGCAACGCGCCTGGGTACCTTCAGCTTGCGAATATCTGGATGATTCTGAACGTTGGGGGCGGGCCGACCCCGGATAAGCCGACGGTAACC
>JBEKHQ010000642.1:0-3105 GCA_050012195.1 Bryobacteraceae bacterium
CATCAGTTTCCAGATGCGGTTGGAGATCATTCGCAAGCTGTTGACGCGCGATCTTTCGTCCGCCACCGAGGAGCTGCTTCAGTTGCAGGATTTGGGAAGGGCGCAAGTGAACGAACTGCGTTCGTTCGTGCGCAGCATGCGGCCCGTGGATGTGGAAGGCAGCCTCAATGCCACGCTGCGCCGCGTGGTGGAACAATTTCAAAAGGACAGTGGGATTCCCACCTCTTTTGTAAGCGCCGAATTCCTGGAGCCGAACGAGCCGGAAGTTTCGCTCGAATTGCTGCAGATCGTCCGAGAGGGGCTGTACAACGCGCAGAAACACTCGTCGGCCAGCCGCGTGGCGGTTACCATCGCCCGTTCGGACAACATGCTCGAAATCGGGATTGAGGACAACGGCAAGGGCTTCCAATTCAGCGGTAAATATACTTTGGATGAGTTGGAGCTGCTGCGCCTCGGCCCCGTGAGCATCAAGCGGCGCGTGCGGACTCTGGGCGGCGAAATGACCCTGGACTCGCGGCCCGGCCAGGGAGCGGGCCTGAAAATCCGGCTCGCCACGTGATCCGCTGCATCCGGCGTGTCGAGGTTGGCCTGGTCCTCTCCGCGTTGATGTTCTGCGCCTGCGGGCGCTACCGCGATTTCACGCTTCCCGTCCAACCCGGCGGGGCTTCCGTGTCGTGGCAATGGGAGGCGCGCCACGATCCGGTGATGACGCGTGGCGATGCCGGCGAGTGGGACTCGGTGGACGTTCTCAATCCCTCGGTCATCCAGCAGGGAGAGGCCTACTACAACCTGTATTCGGGCTTTGACGGCAAGACCTGGCATACCGGACTGGCGGTGTCGGCGGATGGTATCGCGTGGCACAAGGAAGGAAAAATTTTGTCGCCCGATCCGGCATCGTGGGAGGGCGATGCGACCGCCGCAAACGGGTCGGCGCTGGCCGACGTCAGCGGCATCCTGTACTACTATCAAGCCGGCCAACCGGTGCAAATCGGATTGGCTCGATCCGCGAACGGCCATCAATGGCAGCGGCAAGGCGCGCCGGTACTCGGGACCGGCCCGCGTGGAAGCTGGGACGAGCGGGGAGTGGCGGATCCCTATGTCATTCGCGCGGGTGGCCGCTATTACATGTTTTATTTAGGAATGGATCTCGCGCGGCGCCAGCGGCTGGGCGTTGCGGCGTCCGACGACGGAGTAACATGGTTCAAGTTGCGGCGCAATCCGATCCTCGAGCTGGGCGCCTATGGCGCATTCGACGAAAACGGACTCGGAGAACCGGCCGTGTGGCCGGCGCGAGGATACTATTGGATGCTGTACGCCGGCCGCGATCGAAACGAAGTACGCCGGCTCGGCTTGGCCAGATCGCGCGATGGGATCGAGTGGGCGAAACTGCCAAGCGTGTTCGCCGGCGACCAGCCCTGGGACTCGAAGGTGCTCTGCGATCCCGCGGTTCTGGTGGACAGAGACCGCGTGCGGGTATGGTTTGGCGGCGGAGACGTCGCGCGTCCGGACCAATGGATTCACGGGCAGATCGGCTTGGCCTGGCTCACGCCCGCGGCAAGAAACTAGTATCGTGGTGCCCGGCGGTTGAATCTACTGTACATGCGAATCGGGATCACCTGCTATCCCACTTACGGCGGCAGCGGCATCGTGGCCACGGAATTGGGCCTCGAACTGGCCCAGCGCGGCCATGAAGTCCATTTCATCACCTACGCCAATCCCATTCGCCTGGACGCGGGCCTTCCGGGCATCTTCTACCACGAAGTGGAGGTTTCCACTTATCCGCTGTTCCAATATCCGCCTTACTGTTTGGCGCTGGCGTCGCGGATGGCCGAGGTGGCCGAAGGCTATGAGTTGGATTTGCTGCATGTCCACTACGCGATTCCACACTCGATCTCGGCCATGCTGGCACAGCAGATGACCCAGGGTCGCAGGCGTCTGCCGTTCATCACTACGCTGCACGGCACCGACATCACGCTGGTAGGCTTGGACCGTTCGTATTTTCCGATCACCAAGTTCTCGATCGAGAAATCCAACGGGATTACGAGCATCAGCGATGACCTGCGCCGTCAGACCTATGAGGTATTCGGGGTGGAGAACGAAATCCGAGTGATCCACAATTTCGTCAACGTTGATACCTACCAGCCTTCGCCGGATCGTTCGAACGCCGAAAAGCGCTTGATGCATATATCCAATTTCCGGCCCGTTAAGCGCGTGCTGGATTGCGTCCGGATTCTGGCGGAAGTGTTGAAGAAGACGCCCGCGCATCTGTACATGGTAGGCGACGGGCCGGACCGTCCCGAGGCGCATCGCCTGGCCCGCGAGCTGGGCGTTGATCGTCACGTGACGTTCATGGGCAAACAGGACCACGTGGAGCGCATCTTTCCAAAAATGCACGTGCTGCTGATGCCGAGCGAAATGGAGTCGTTCGGATTGGCCGCGCTCGAAGGCATGGCCTGCGGCGTTCCTCCGGTGGCGACGCGCGTGGGCGGCGTGCCGGAGCTGATCACTCACGGCGTCGACGGATTCCTGGAATCGGTGGGCGACATCCCATCGCAGGCGGCGCGGGTGGTGGAATTGCTCACAAACGACGAACTGTACGGCAAAATGGCCGCCGCCGCCCGCCAAACCGCAGTGGAAAGATTCGCGACTTCGCTCATCATCCCGCAGTACGAAGCCTATTACGCCGAAGTACTTAGCGGGGCTTGAGCGAAAGCGGGAACCTTTGTGTCCGCAATGGTGTCCAACTCAACAAGGGATTCTATCCTCGAAGATTGAGGCTAGAATCTAGGTAGACGGCCGTGGCGGATACGACAGTTGGTCTTCATCTGGATCCGTTCGCGTTCTCCTTTCCGGAGGATGCGTTGGTTACCGCTCTGCGCGAAGGGGCGGAAGCGGCTTACGAGATTCTGATCGAGCGTTATCAGCATCCGGTTTACAACCTGGTGTGCCGGCTGACGAACGATTCCTCGGATGCCGCCGATATCGTGCAGGAAGTCTTTTTGAAGGTGTTTCGCAATATTGGGTCGTTTCGGGGTGGCAGCAGTCTAAAGACGTGGATCTACCGGATCGCTGTGAATGAGGCGTACAATCATCGCCGTTGGTTCT
>JBEKHQ010000643.1:0-3092 GCA_050012195.1 Bryobacteraceae bacterium
AGGGTGGTACGGCCCACACCAGGACGCCCGACGGTCGCATGGCCCACACCGTCCCCTCGTGGCCTGCGGCTACGACCAACGGTTGATCATCGAGTTCGGTCCAAAGCAGGAATTCCGCCGTCGCTTGAGCATTCGGCGCCGGTGGTGCCGCAACCGGCTCGCCGGTTTCGGCATCCCAGAATATGATGGGGACTTGACCCCTGGCGCCGGTTGCTAGGATCGGTCGTCCCTCGAAACGACCGGCCGCCACTGCCGCGAGGCTGTCGTGCCGGGCAATGACACGGTGTGGCGCCACCGCCGACCATCGAGCCCACGCGGGATACCAGGAGCGAGTCAGGTCCAAATCCCGGAAAGCGGAAACAACTTCAGGAAACCCAAGCTGGATGGCGGCCAACTGCAGGTACGAAGCTCGATTGCCGGGCAGTTCTCCCGGTATTAGATGCGCCACCAGTTCATATGCTTTGGCCATTCTCTGGGATACTTTCTCCTTCGCGGCATCGAACGAGAGCAGCACTGATCGCGGAGCGCCCGCGGTGATGAATCCGGGTTCGGACAGAAGCTCATCCAGCATGTCGCACGCCGCGGCGTGAGTGGCAAGATGGGCCAGGGCGTAGAAATGGGCCTTCTGCCAGTTGCGACTTTGTGAAGGTAATTTTGGGATGTTCCGAATCGCTGCTTCGACGATGGCGCGATGCACGGTTCGCTCTCGGCCCGGCCGCCGGAGGAAATCGACTAGCGCCTGATGAAATGGACGATAGGACGGGAGGTCTCTTGAACCACCTGCTACTAGGTAGTAAGGAGCGCGTTCCAGCAGCGCCCGGACGTCGCGTGCGCGGATCTCTTTGCCTGCGGAAGCAGACGCGACATCGGGCCAAAGATCGATTGGAAGCCCGGCTCCCTGGGCATAGGCGAGCGGTTCCAACAAATCGATCACATCCTGTTTGCGTAGTTCGCTCATCGGCTCGCGGTCGAACTGGGCCAGGTCGTTTGCGAGGGCGGCGTTCACCTCCTCCGGAAATTGGCTTTGCCAATCCGTAGTCTTGGTGTCCACCGTCGACCCGCGCGACAGAAGGTCGCGTGCGACCAGCCGCGCAATCAGGAAGCTGGTCTTGACGCGCGCCGCTACGCCTTCCGCGACGGTCTGGGCAAGTTCAGGCTGGTTCCGGTAAGGCGTTGTTACGCCGGGTTCGAACACTGCCAGCAAACGATGCTTGACATAGTTCCGCACATCGTCCTTGTCGGCGTAAGGCTCCCGATCGAGATCCACCTCCAGTACACTTGGTCCGAGTGCGGGCAAAATGGGTCCCGAACCAGGCACATTCTGAGGGCGGCTTCCGATAAGAAACCAGATATGGCCACACCCGGTGAGTGGGGATAACAGCGCGCGGGTAATCATCTGCGCATCGAGAGATTCATCGAGGGCATCAGCCAGGATCACCGTTTTGCGCTCGCGGCGAATCAGTTCGCCGGCAAGGAGCGCCGCCGTACTCTCGGCGTTCGTGCCAGTTTGTCCGAGCGCCTTTTCGGCAATCGCGGTGAAGCCGAAACGCAGCGCGATCTGAGTGGTGACCTCGGCCAGGGTCTTGTTGCGGAGGTGGACAGCGCAATCGATCGTGCCGGGCGCAAGACCGTCGGCGGAGAACTTCAGGGCATGCGCGTCAGGCAAGCAGCGGATCTCGGGATCGCTCGAAGCCACCAGCCACGCCAGGATTGCCGATTTGCCGCTGCCCGGGCCGCCGGTGACCACACGAGTCTTGCCCTCCGAAGTGCTGTTTTTCAGCCATTCTTTCAGTGCACGCAAAGCGGTCTCACGCCCTGTGAAGTACCACGCCCCCGCCTGCTGCTCTGTGCCGCGCAACCGCGGAATCCAGTGTGTTTCCAGATCGCTCCGGTAAATGTCGAGCAGCGCCTTACGACGCAGGTTCGGAATGAATATGGGCTCGGCGGATACATTCGCCGATGACCCCCGCGCGGATTGCCCTTTCATGAGAGCGTTCACCCGTTGTACGAGTTTGTCGGGATGGAGATACTCCGATAAACCGAGATCGGTGAGTCCATCGGCATTGCGCGCAGCCTGAGTGAAGGCTTGGGCGAATCTCCGTTCTCTGGCTTTCTGGATTGGCGTAGCGGATGCCATGAAGTATACGTGCGTGGACACGCGCTGATCCTTTTGCGCGTTCGCTCCGCTGGCAAGGCTCAGAGCGTCCTCGATCCCCGCTCCTGCATAGCACGTATCCAGCAACAGCATCAGATTCTGAATGGGCGTTTGGTACAGTACGTCGCGGATCAGATCTTCGACCGCATAGCCGGAGGAGTATAGATTGCTCGGGCCGCTGGAATCGCTAAACGCCAGATAGTGGCGATCGGCGCGCTCACCATGACCAGTGTAGTAGATCACCACCCGGTCGCTCGGTTTGCGTTCGACTGACGTACACCAACTGCGAAGAGCTTTGCCGAAGTCCTGACGTTTAGAGTTGATACTGATCTCCGCGAGCACGCGGACGTATCCGATCTCCTGGAAGAAGTTAGTGATAAGCGCGATCTCGTCCGGGACTTCTTCAAGTGCATCCCAGCTCGGATCGTCAAACTTGGAGGTGCCCGCAGCGATCAGCCAAAACTTACCGGAGGACTGGGTCACTTAGGTATCCTCAGCATTGTAGGATACACCCACGCTGCCGCCGCCAAATCTCGACAGTGCGCTTTAGCCGATGAATGAAAAACACTTGCGTTTTGCCCCGATTGGCAATGCCTGCCGCAAAGATGCTTCAGATGTTTTGCTTCTTCCGGCATCGTGGGTTCATTCGGACTTATTCGGACTCTTTCATTCGCAACAGCAGATCGAGTCCTGCGTAATAGACTTCCGCGCTGGAGTCCTGGATGAGCCGATAGACTAAACTCTGATCCGTAATGGCGAGACAAAGTCTTCCTATGATGTCCCGAGAACGGTATATGCAGTTGGCTAGTCGCATTAAAACAATCCAAAAACCCAAATTATCACTTGGATCGTGGACCCTGCCCCGCCAATCGCATCCGAAGTCTGGCGCGGATGTCTGGCTTGTACTCGCCGTCGACACTTCCGGCATCTTCCCACA
>JBEKHQ010000644.1:0-3092 GCA_050012195.1 Bryobacteraceae bacterium
CATCCGGTCGAGGAATCCGGTATCGAGCTTAGCGGCGCGAAAATCTGCATCGCGCAGAATGCGCTGGAACAACGATACATTCGTCTTGATCCCACCCACAAAGTATTCGCCGAGGGCGCGAGTGAGCCGCTCGATAGCCTGCTCCCGGTCAGTACCGTAGCCGACCAGCTTGGCCAGTAGGGGATCATAATCAATCGGCACGTTCCAGCCCTCGTACACGCCGCTGTCCAGCCGGATTCCCGGCCCAGACGGCTCCTGCAGCAGAGTGACCTTGCCGGGACTAGGAAAGTAATTGTTGTCCGGATCCTCCGCGTAGATGCGGCACTCGATGGCGTGGCCGCGGATGCGCACATCGTCTTGCTTGAAGGGCAACTTCTCGCCCGCCGCGATGCGAATTTGCAGATGAACCAGGTCGAGGCCGGCAATCAGCTCCGTCACGGGATGCTCGACCTGCAAACGAGTATTCATCTCCAGAAAATAGGAATTCTTTTGCTCGTCGACCAGGAACTCCACGGTGCCGGCGTTAGTGTAGTTCGCTGCCTGAGCGACGCGAACTGCAACCTCGCCCATCCTGCGCCTCATGTTGGCATCGACGATCGGTGACGGCGCCTCTTCCAGCACCTTCTGATGGCGGCGCTGCAGCGAGCATTCGCGTTCGCCGAGGTAGACGGTGTTGCCGTGCTCGTCGGCGAGTATCTGCATCTCGACGTGCCGCGGATTGACGATGGCCTTTTCGATATAAACTTCGCTATCGCCGAAGGAGCGTTCGGCCTCGCTACGGGCCGCCTCCAGAGCGGACTTGAGCTGCTCGGAAGCGTGTACAAGCCGCATGCCTTTGCCGCCGCCGCCGGCCGCCGCTTTCAACATCACGGGATAGCCGATTCTCGCGGCCACCTTTTTCGCTTCGTCGAATGACTCCACTCCGCGCGATGTCCCGGGCACGAAGGGAACCCCGGCTTTCTCCATGGCCTGACGGGCACGGGTCTTCGATCCCATGGCTTCCATAGCGGAAGGAGTTGGGCCGATGAACCTCACTCCCGCATCGGCGCAGGCCTGGGCAAATTTCGCGTTTTCGGAGAGGAATCCGTAACCAGGATGAATGGCATCAGCACCCGATCGCTTCGCTACGTCGAGAATTTTGCCAATGTTTAGATAAGACTCGGAGGCAGAAGCAGCGCCAATGGGATAGGCTTCGTCAGCTTTGCGAACGTGCAGCGCGGCGCGGTCCACGTCAGAATACACAACCACCGCCGCGATTCTCATTTCGCGGCACGCGCGAAGCACGCGGACCGCGATCTCACCTCGATTGGCTATGAGAATTTTCTTGAACATTCTCTGGAATGTCGGCGCCGAGCCGGCGAACCCCAGATTCTACAGGAAACCCGACCATGGGTCCGTGATCCAGAATTGGGTAGTGGGCGGTTTTGAAATTCAGGTAGTGTGTCCTATCAGTGCGTTGATTGCGTTTTTGGGCTGGACAGCGCTGGGGCGTTCCCTTCTGAGTCTTGGAAGGTGTAGACTCGTTCTTTAGGAGGCTGACATGGAAGCCGCCCGATTTATAGCCGTTTTTGTAGCTGTTTTTACAGCCATTTTTGCAGCCGTTTTCTGTGCATTTATCAGTGCCTTTGATTTAAGCGGAGAACGAAGAAAAGCAGCGCAGGATAGGCGTATGGCTGAGCATAGGATGAATGCAAGACTCCTAAGACTCGACATTTGAAAACCCGCCAATAGGCAGCTTTTTGCCGCCTTGCTCTTTCAAAACCACCACTACCGAGAATTGATTTCCTTCTCTCAGGGCCGATTCTCGGGCTGAGAATACAGCGCCCACGCGGTCGATAAGTCCTGAACGATATGACCGAGTGACTTGTAAACCGTGATTTCGTCTGCTGAGCGGCGACCCTCGATTTCGCCCCCCAAAACCTGGCCAATCTCAGCGACGATGTGGTCGTCCCCGACTAAACCCGCAGCCTTGGCCCGAAGAAACTCCGCGCCTTGCGCCAGAACTCCCTCGCGGCTGTCGGCAATGAAGCGCGAGCGCACGACCACATCGTTGTCCACCTCCGCCGGCCCCGCGTGGCTTGAGCCCACAAGGTTCAAGTGTGTGCCCGGCCGCACCCACGCGCCTTTCAGGATCGGCTCAGCCGCCGAGGTGACGGTGCACACAATGTCGGCCTCGGCAACCGCCTCTTGCACGCCCGTAGCGCTGGCAACGGGTATGGCAAGTTCCGTTCGCATCCGCTTGGCGAAGGCGATGGAGCGTTCGGGCGAACGACCCCAGATCATGATGGACTTAAGATTGCGCACCTTGCTGATGGCGTGGGCATGGGTCGCGGCCTGTTCGCCATACCCCAGGATCGCCAGGTGACGGGCGTCCGCGCGTGCCAACGCGTCGGTGGCGACGGCGCTGGCCGCGGCGGTGCGAATGGCTGTAATCTCGCCCGCATGGAGGACGCAAACGGGCACGCCGCTTTCGGGGTCGAACAGAATGACCAAGCCCTGGTGCGACTGCACACCCAGGGCGAAGTTCTCCGGGAAGACACTGATTAACTTGGCGCCGAATGGGGCGCGCGGGCCCATCGCACCGGGCATGACGCCGAACATACGGCCCTCGGCGAGCGGGATAATCGACCGCAGAAGTTGCCGGGTTTCACCCCGCGAGAATGCGATCATCGCCTCGCGCACGATCGGAATGCACATCTCGTAAGTGAGGCGGCGGGCGACTTCTTCGCGGTCTATGAATCTCATCTGAGGCTTCCTTATCCGATTCCTCACTCTGGGGGGACGCGAGAAAAACCTACTGCAAACGGAGCGGTGCCAGTTGATTTCGCCCAGCGTGCGCGCGGGGTCAGGCGGTATCGAAGCAGAGTCCAGATGGCGAGCCAGCCATCGGCGTGGCGAATCTTTTTGCCTTCGCCCGCCGTTCGCGGTGCGTAGGCGATGGGAACCTCCGCGATCTTCTCGCCGATGCGGCAAAGTTTTGCCGTTACTTCCGGACAGAACTCAAAGCGCCGGCATTCCAAATTGATTTGCGAAATCAGCGACCGCCGAAAGACCTTGTAACAGGTGGCCTCGTCGTGGATGCCCGCTCTGTA
>JBEKHQ010000645.1:0-3091 GCA_050012195.1 Bryobacteraceae bacterium
AGCTACCGATATGGATACTTAACGCTGTCCAAAGACCGCTCGCGGCTCCTGCCGGAGCCATTCTTCGAACGCCCATGCTCCGACTGGGCCGCCCAGAATACTTCCCAGAGATCGCCGTTTGCGATCCCTCCCAGCGCCCGCTCAGATCATAACCGAAGCCTGGATTTAACTCCTCTCGCCTCGGACACGAATCTCTGAATACCACGAATAGGGTATGCTTCTTCACTGGTTACTCGAAAACCCTTCCATCTCGTGATTCCGCTGACTCGTTAATCGGGCATAATCGAGGAGCGTAGTCTTCCTGAAGGAGGGACCACGATGAAAAGGATCACTTTGCTGCTGGTTGCCGTTGTAATACTGGCAGGTATTGTCGCGTCTATGGCGCCGGCGTCTCTACACGCCGATGACTCGGCCGCCCCAATCTTCGTAACAAAAATCCCCCCCGGATACCGGGACTGGAGGTTGATTTCCGTCTCCCACGAAGCAGGCAACCTGAACAGTATTGGCGCCGTTTTGGGCAACGATGTGGCGATCAAGGCCTACCGCGAGGGGAAGCTTCCATTTCCGGACGGCGCGATCATTGCCGCTTTGCACTACGGTCACGTCCCATCGGCGGAAAACAACAAGGTCTTTGGCCAAGCCCAGTCTTTCGTCCCTGGCTCCCCTACGAACATTCAGTTTATGGTCAAGGACTCCACGAAGTACGCCGCGACGGGCGGCTGGGGGTTCGCTACTTTCGTAGACGGCAAACCCGCCCCTCCGGCGTCAATGAAATCCTGCTTCCCCTGCCACAATCAGACCAAGGCTAGCGACCTCGTCTTCACGCATTACGCACCGTAGATACCGACAACGCGCTCTAGCAGGAATTCTGTCTTGGGTTAGCGCCTATGGGACGGACTCCTGGACTGCAGCCGATGCCTCCTCGCCCTCCTACGCCTTCTTCAAAAGCACCGCGACGAACTCCGGATCGGACTCCATCAGCACGTTCTTCGGAACATAGCAATATCCCTTATCGCCCCAGTCCTCGCCCCACGAGTTTTTCAGGATAAAAAAATTTCCCGTATACCCGACCATCAACATCGCGTGACGCCCGTGCCGTCCCGACGGACCCTCGGCCGAGTTGAACACGCCGTCCCGGCCGACATCGGAAAATGCCGCGCCCGTATTCATCGAAACGTGCACCGGGCATCCCGCGCTCAACACTTTCTTGACATCCTCCACCGCGATCGGCAACGGCGCGCCCTCCAGCCGGTAGCGTTCCGCGTCGGCTTCCAGTTGCGGCTCGGCCGCCCGTGGACGCTCCTGATCGTCCGGCCATAATTCCTGCCGGCACGTGCCGTGTTCCACCATCACTTGCCCCGGTTCCGGACCGCTCACCGTTCCATCGCCGCCCGTATAAGCATAGGTATAATCCTTGGCGTCGCCCTGCATGCGCTGAAATTCGAGCATCGTGAAATTCGGACACAACCGCGTGGTGTCCTGCTGCAAAATGTTGCGCGACATCTCCACCGCGTGCGTCCAGGCGAACGCGGAACAGCGCCCCGTCTGCCCCTGATCGCTGATCGGCGTCGCGTATTTCCGCAAATCCACCGCGGGCTGCTCGGCGACATTGGCGAACGCCGGAGGCAGCGGCTGCGGCGGCGACGGCTCGCCCTTGCCAGGCACGCCCACTTCCAGGCCGGTCAAATCGATCCCGCTGTACCGCGCCGCCAGCATTTCGAGCACCGCTTGCGACACCACGCCAAAAGCGAACAATTGCCCGCCGCGCTCAAACAGGTGCACCGTTTCCGACGTGCCCGGAGCGATCTGGTCGAAAGCCTGCTCGAAGCGCGCGTCCTGATACGGTTGAAAACCTTCGTCGGTCTTTTGCTGCGTCAGCGTGTCGCCGAAAAATTCGTTATCGCCGAAAAGATTCTGCGCCGATTGCTGATAGTCGTCCAGCGTCCAGTCGCCCGCGTCGTCCGCGAAGTCGCGCTCGTCGGCGTTCGGAAAATCCGCCACACTCTGGTAGACATCGTCATCCACCTGCGGCAGATCCTCTTCGGAAGCGAACATGTCGTCGACATTGTCATCGCCCCCATCGCCCCCATCGCCCCCATCGTCTCCGTTATCGCCGTCGCCCCCGCCGTCACCGTTATCGCCGCCGGCGTCACCACCCTCTTCATCCTGGCCGTCGTCCTCGCCGTCCCCATCGTCCGGCTGGTCGTCATCCTGATCGCTATCGTCGTCCTGATCGTCGAAGTCGCCGTCACCATTGCCGCCGTCGTCTCCGAAATTGCCGCCGTCGTCTCCGAAATCGCCAAAATCATCACCCATCCAATACATCCGATCATCCGCCATGCAAGCTCCTGAAATTGACCACTAAGGATGCGGCAGCTCCAGCGGCCGCTCTCGATGCAGCAATACCCAATCGCCGTTTTCCGTGAGCGCCTCCTTGCCCAGCTTCAACAGAAGTCTTCGGATTCCCTCCTCGTCGCCCTCCGCAAGGCTTTCCACCATTCTTTCCGAGGCGAGCCCGAACACGCTCTCCATCCGCCGGTATTGTTTGTTGTGTTCCGAATAAGCCATGCGTTCGTTGAAGTGATGGTAAAGAGCGGCCGCGGCCAGCAGCAAGTCGATGAACAACATGAACCAGCCGAGCCATTCGCAATCCGAGCACTCCCACAATTCGCCTCTCACTTTGAAAACCACAGCCATGGTCACCGCCATCGCGAAGCTGACTCCGATCGCCCCTCCCAGCAGCACTTTGCTTCCCAGTTCCCCGCGGCGCAATCTCTTGTGGTCGCGCCGGGCGGACTTGGCGAAATATTTGAGCTGCTCGTCGATCCAAGAATGCTGCACGAATTCCAACCGTTCGCGCAAGCTCGAAAACGTCTCCGCCGATCTCTCGCTGGGCACTATTTCCCAACCCCGCAGCCCGTTCCGCGTCCAATCCAGTTCCGTCCTTTGCTTGGCCAGATAGTTGTCCGGAACCGAACCGGCGATCCCGGCCACAGTCCAAAACAATCTGACGCGGCAGCCCTCCGCCAAGGCCCGATAATCCAGAGACTGATTTTCCAGCTTGGTCCGCCGGGCGTAGCGCATGATGAAG
>JBEKHQ010000646.1:0-3084 GCA_050012195.1 Bryobacteraceae bacterium
ATAAGGACCCGGGATCTGCGCGACGAGTCGATAGTGGTTGCGAATTTCGTTCATCTGATTCTCGGGGAGGCTGGGCACTTCGAGATCGATATCCAGTGGCTTGGTCAAATCCTGATATAAGATGATCCGCGAAAAGGCCTGGCGCGCGATGTCCCGGTCGAGCGGCGAGGGATCGATACGTCCGGCGCGAACGAGCAGTTTGTAGATCAACGGCTCCACCTCGATGCTCCCGCGCAGATGCACCAGCGCGTTCATTTCGGCCGAGAGCACTCGCCCGTTGCCGGATAGATAGGGCCGCAACGCCGCCACCTGTTCGCGAAACAACTTCTCTTTGACGCAGCGCGTCACAAGAAATGGGCCAGTGATTCGGAAATTCAGTACCAGGTGGATGGCCAGGCACAGCTGCAGAAGCGGTATCCAGGTCTTGCTGCCGCGGAACACTAGCCCGAAGAAATCCAAAGAGTGGAGTGCAATGCACGCGCAGAGGATCAACACCAAAGTGGGTTCGATCTGATAATTCGAATCCGACCCGACTTTCGCCGCCGTCGCCAGAAGCAGCGCAAAAGCGAATCCGAGGTAGATGAGTAGAGCCTTGCCCGGGCCGCGCCATGCGGATCGCGCGCCCGCAATAACGATGATGATCAACTGTCCCGCGCCGATCAGCATGTAACGAAAATGCTGGCCGAGTTTCTCCGCCGCGAAAGGATTTATATTCGCGAAGATCACATTGTTCAAGAAACGCCCGTTCAAGCCCGCATTGATCGCGAACACCGCAACCAGAACTACCGCGCCGACCGCGGCCGCGAATTGGAGGCCGACTTTCGGGCGTCGCAGGAACAGCGATAAACAAATGGCGGCAGGGCTAGCCAGCATGGTCTGCTTAGTGAACAGCGCGGCGACGACGAATACACCCGCGAGTATCAGAGTTTTGTCGCCGCCAATGGCGTAGCGGGAATAGAAATAAAAAGCCGCCACCGCGAAGAAAACGGCCAGCGTGTCAACCTGCGCCACGGTACCCCAGGAAAGCAGGATCGACGTGGAAGCGCACAACAACGTCGAAGTCCAAGCGCAATACCGATTGCCCGTATACAGCATCGTCAGACGCCAGCTCAACCCGAAGATTCCCAGGAGCGCGCCGAAGCTGAGAATCCTGCCCGCCGTGAACGCGGTGAATCCCAGCTTGATGAGCGCCGCCTCGAGCAAATAAAACAGAGGCATGTAAGCGCACACGGTGTAGGGGAAGTGCTTCAGGTCGTAATACAGCGTTCCATCGTGCGCCAGCATGATCGACTGCGCCGCGACGATGGATTCCGGCTGCGCGAATTCGTTCCGCGCCCAGAACATCATTACCAAGTGGCATAGTACGCCCAGCCCGGCGATCGCCGAGAACACGATCAGCGCCCGCCGAAAAGCGGTCTCGGGGGCGGTGCGAGTTTGCCGTACTGTGACTTCATCAAGGATGGCCGGGGACATAGGCTGGACACCCTTGAATCGGCGGAAACGGGCGGCAGCTACACGGGCTAATTCGTGAGCGCCTTTCGGGCGGCCTTATAGTCGGAAGCCAGGCGCTTGGCGATCTTATCGGCCACGTCGGCGCTGGCGCCGAGGAACTTGCCGCCCAGGCTCTCCGCGGTGGCGGACCAGATCACGTCGTCATCCTTGCTCACCAGGCGAACCGTAACGATGGCTTCGTGCTTGCGCTCCTCCGACCTTCGGCTTTCATTCTCCCCGACCGTCAAGCCGCCGGAATGATTGCTGCTGCTGTTGGAGTAGTTCCGGAGGCCCTCGCTGGATGCCGATCCGAACTGCGTATGCGCATTCAGGCCGTCGGAATACTGATGGGAGTCGGTGAAAACGTCGTCGTCGCCGGAACCCTTCAACACGGCGTCGGCCTTATCCTCGTCTTCAGTGATGATAAACAGCTTGGAGCTTTGCAGGCTGGTCATGAGAAGGTCGCGGATTTGGATCGCCGCGTCGCCGCCGGTTAGCGTGTCGACGTAGATTCGTCTCACTTTGGCGAGTTGCACCGACGCCGTTTCCTCGGGCGAGGCGGAGTCATCCTGCGCCTTTTTCTCTATCTTCTCGATGGGAGCGAACAATATCAGACAACATAACAACAGCGTCATTGCCTTACCCCTTGCCTCCCCGGCGAGCCTCGTCGTCCTGGAACTCGACTTTGCGGCCGGTGCGGGCTTCCAAGCTGACCAGCATCGCGCGAATGTCATCTTTGTTTACGCGAAAGATCATAGCTTGCTGGCGATTGTCATCGTCCTCGTATCCGACGGTCAGGAAGTGCTCGCGCTTCTTGGCCAGCAGCATCAAAGGCGAGATGAGCACCGCAGCCAGGTACCTTCGGTCCGCTTTCTGCCCGTATTCGATGAGATTGATTTTGTCGTAAGGGACGCGCCAACTGGCCTTGTGAGAATAAAAGACGAAGAACCGATCGTCGGTGGCTTGGACGGCGCCTTCGCAACCGTCGGGAATCTGCGAGATGGTGCCGCCCACGTATGCGGCGCGGCCGCCCTTTCCTCCCGCAGCCAAAATTCCGCAGAACACTAGAACCAGCGCGAAAAGTGGTTTGGGTGTCATAATCGAGTTAGTAGCGCGATCCGCTTCAAAGTCTCACCGATGTTCTCCGGCCATCAGATCAAAACCAAGCAGCACCACAGAGTGAAGGCCATCGCTGGCGCGGCCCGATTCGCGCGCCGGGCGGGACCGGACTTTTTTCGACGCTACCGGGACGAGCGCCGCCGGCCGGTGGAGCCAGCTCCGTTTTTGCCCGATCCTCAGAAGTGGCCGGACCAGGGACTGCACGCGGCTTGGCTGGGACACAGCACGGTTTTGCTCAAGATCGACGGCTTCACCATCCTGACCGACCCGGTGCTGGGCGAACGGTGCGGCGTGCGCGTGGGCCCTGTCACGGTGGGCTTGAAGCGTTTGGTGGCGCCGGCCATCCCGCGATCCGAGCTGCCGCGCATCGATCTGATCCTGTTGTCACATGCCCATTTCGATCATTTCGATCTGGCGACGCTGCGCAGCCTGGAGCGCTCGGGCGCGTCGGTGGTGACGGCCAAGAACACCAGC
>JBEKHQ010000647.1:0-3950 GCA_050012195.1 Bryobacteraceae bacterium
CTCGCTCGGAGCCGGTGCCCATGTGCGTTGCCGGGGAAAAGGACGGAAAGAACGTTGTACTCCGTTGGCTAAACCTACAGTCGCGGTCCTGAGAAGCTGGATGAAGGAGCAAGGCAAGGAAGATGCGAAAACGCTATTTCCCAGCACCCGAAGTGGACCCTTGAGTGCCGATGGCGTACAGCACTTGCTGGCGCGCCACGTAGCGCAGGCGCGGAAAAACTGCGCTTCGCTGCGCAAGAAACGAGTCTCGCCCCATGTTTTGCGACACGCCGCCGCTATGGAACTGCTTCAGGCCGGCGTGGATCGGGCGGTAATTGCGCTTTGGCTCGGTCATGAGTCTGTGGAAACCACCCAGATTTATCTCGACGCCGACCTTGCGTTGAAGGAACAAGCCTTGGCGAAGACCAACCCCATCAAAGGCGCTCCTAAACGCTATCAGCCGGACGATGAGTTGCTGGCCTTCCTCAAACAACTCTGATCCCAGGCCTCCGGACTATGCCGCATGGGGGAACAGCTGGTGCGCAAGCAAACGCGCATTTTGAGGGCCTTGGAACACCTTCTCTTTGATCCCCGCGGCATAGTCCGGGAAGCGGCATAGTGGCGCCTATGCCGCATGCGGCATAGCCGGCACACTTATGCCTCCGAGATGATCCGCCTCGGCGTCAGTCTTCCCGCTCTCATGCAACTGCTGGGGCACAAGGATGTTCGCATGACCCTGCGCTACGTACAGGTCACCCAACAAGACTTACAACGCGAATTCCACGCCGCTCGCCAACACGTGCCTCAATCGCATCGCCTGCCCATACCCTCCGTCCCCAACTGCTCCGCCACCGCCGATCTTCCCGGAATCCGTCAGGCGCTCGCTGCTACACGCCATCTGCTGGAGATGTATCGACGTCAGCTTAGCCACGCAAGAATCCAGCGCTCGCTCCGGCGCCTCGACAAGCGACTGCTCGCTGTCGCATCGCAACTCGATCGGCTTAACATAGCCGAAAAATGAGGAAAGATTGGCCGGTCAAGTGGGGAACGTCGCACGCTTCGGCGAGTTCCAGCAAGCTTTGGAAGTGTGAATCCCACGGAACCGTCAGACCGCTTCGCGTGAACGCAATCTGAGGGCCGAGTCCCGGAGGTCCCAAGGGCAAATGCGGGGAAGAATCGGTTTAACGCTGGATCGCCGCTCCCACAAGTTTCACCAAATCGTCCCGCCGGAACGGCTTAGAAAGAAAACCAGCTGCAGCGCGTTTCATCGCCATGTCACGATTCGCCTGGGTTCCTTGCGCGCTGACGAATATGATCGGCACACGATTATCAGCCCCGACCATTTTGTCTTGAAGTTCTAGTCCGCTAATACCGGGCAACTGCACGTCGATAATCAAGCAAGCGGCGTTCTGCGCAGATCCCGACGCCAAAAATTGCTCGGCGGAATCGAAGCTATCAACCGCATATCCCGCAGATTCCATACAGTCTCCTAGCGCTTGCCGCACCAATACATCATCGTCGATGATAACGATGTTGCCGTTCAATTTTTTCTTCACTCGCCTAGCGGGCTTGCTATCCCCGGTGAGGGTTTAACCCTCGCTATTGGGATACTAACAGCGACGCGGATCGAGGTCTATTCTACTTTGGTAGAACGCCCGGCTAAGCCGAAATTTTGAGCCTGTGACTGCAGCACCGCATGTCGAAAACACAATCGGAGAAGACCGTAATCCGACAGTTCGCATGGATGGTGGATGCTCAAGGTGTCAGCCCTTTGAGTACCGGACGATTAGCATGGCCCTCGCGACGTTTGGAAGCAGCGCATACAGGCCGGCGTGTGTGGCAAGCGCGAGCGACAATGCTAATCGCCGGTGGAGAATGTTGCAACCGACCTTCCAACCCGGTTTCCCAGGAAGGCACGCGAGGCTCATGAACGCCCGGCACCTCGACTTGAGGAACCGGCAAAGTCTCGGACCAGGGCGGCGATCTCATCGGCGGCAGTGTCCAGTGCGAAATGACCACCGTCGAGAATGTGAACTTGAGCGTTCGGCACATCCCGGCGATAGGCTTCCGGTTCCGAGGGGTCGAACGAGGACTCGTACTTGCCCCAGAGCACCAATAAGCGAGGCTGCTTCTCGCGCATCCATGCTTGCCATTTGGGGTAGGCTTCGACGTTGGTCCGGTAATCGTAGAACAGGTCGCTTTGAATGTCGGCCTGGCTGGGCTGGCTGAGAAATGCAAACTCGTCGGTCCACAGATCCGGGTCATAGCGTTCCACGTTGGGATCGCCCCCGACATGGCGCGTCCGAGTGGTCTCGATCGACAGGAGATTTACCCGAAGTGCGCTTTCGTTGGCCGCGCGGTCAGCCCAAAAAGCCCGCCGTGTCTTCCAATTCGCTCCCAGGCCTTCGTTGTGCGCCACGGCATCTTGAACGATGAGAGCTTCAATTCGTTCCGGATGCGCCAAAATCATGCGGAAACCCACCGGGCCGCCGTAATCCTGCATGTACAGCGTGTAGCGCGAGAGTCCGAGCGCTTCGGCAAAGTGGTTCATGATCTCGGCGAGGTGATCGAACGTGTACGCGAATTTCTTCGGGTCGGGCCAGTCGCTATGTCCAAAGCCCGGGTAATCGGCTGCGACCAGGTGATAGTGATCGGAAAGGCGGGCGAAGAGCGGCTCGAACATTCGAGATGAGGAGGGCAGTCCGTGCAGCAGCAGAAGCACGGGCGCATCTTTCGGCCCCGCCTCTCTGTAAAAGATGGAGAGCCCGCCTATCTGGATGGTGCGATAAAAAGTCGGGTGTTTCATGAAGGGTTCCTTTCCCTGGGCTTGGGCCAGAAGCGGAAACGAGGCGAGCATCAGACAAATCAGGATTCTCATTGAGGACACCCGGAAAGACCTTACATCGTCAAGACGACGCGGACTTTTTCGTCGCCGCTCCGCATGCCACGTAACCCTCCGCCGCTTTTTCGAGCGGATAGGCTTCAATCATCGCACGTACGCCGGTCAATTCGGAGAAATGCAGCGTGTGCCCAGGCCGTCGATCACTTCAGACAAAGCTCCGGAACTTGGGGCTGTCGCCAGAATTACTCGCGCGCCGCCCCAGTTTCTGCAATACTTCTGCTGCGTTTCGACAAGCACGTTAACTTCCCGAGCAGCCGCGTACACCGCTTTGATGCCCGATGGCCGCCTTCTGTCGATCAGCTTACGCGATCACCTGCTGCAATGTTATCATCCTGGCCTCGTTAAATTGCTTGCCTCGCCGAGTGCCATTTGGAGCCACAGCCCCAAATTCGCGATCGCACTCGATGGCTTGTCGACCAGTTGACTTTTGGCGCACAGATCCAGACCAATCCTGCCGGAGATCAATCTGCATCGCCGAGTTCGCCGTCCGCTATAGTGCGGAATTCACACTTTACCGCGCCTGACAGCGCGCCAGCCCATCACGACGGGCGCATGTCGCGAGATTCCGGGGGGAGCTTGAACTCAGACGCCCTCGCGGCTCTCACATCCGGCCCGTCAGATCACGCGGACTCAGCCATGGAAAGGGCTGTACCGGTCCCTTGATTCACGCGGTACGCCATATCTCCGACTTGAAGCGACCCGGCCCCGGTCACGGTCGCGTAGACCCCGAGGCAGCCACGATGGTGCTGCGCGGTGGTCCGAAGTATACTCAAGTCGCGCGGGAGATCTTGCTGGGCGAGCGTTGAGGTCACGCACCACACCGTAGGCTGAAAATCCTCGACCCTGACCGCTGCCCCTATGTTGAGCGCGCCGCCAAGCCAGGAGTCCTCAACAAAGCCACCCCACTCGGCCTCCGACTCGATGTAGATGTTCGGCCGGAACCGACGCCGGTCAATCTGCGCCGTACCCCCCTGGAGTTTGCGCAGGTGGTCTACGGAACCGCTGGCCAGTAAGTACACTGCTCCGATCTCAAAGAACGTACCCGTCATTAATTGGAAATAGTCGGGCA